>JAJDCM010000261.1 GCA_029260825.1 Planctomycetota bacterium
GCATAGGGAATCCTGAAGGTTGAAAGTACCCGCTTCATGACTCACTGATCGGAGCCAAAACACTCGTAACTTGAGGGTTCCCTTGAGCTGAAGGAGATCCGCATCATTCATGAAGGTCGACCTGGACTGCTCTGGCTAGAAGAAAACCACAGGCCTCAGATGCTGTCGTAGTCGGCCCGAGTCCGGGCAATATCAGGATGTCCGACCCCGAGGTCGTTTTGTTCGAGGGGATCTGCCGTTACGTCATAGAACTCATCCGGCAGAGGTCCGGTCGCATCTTTCTTCTGAACGATGAATCCTTGCATGCTCCACCTTCCTGGTCGTTACTCCAAGCTCGATCGGAAACAAATTCGTCGATACTTGTGAGCGTTTCGGCAAGGACCGGTAGTTCTCTTTTTCTCGAAGAAAACAAGTTCGAAGGTCTACTTCTCCTCCGGACAGGAGCAATGTAGAAGCAAAGAACCTATCGAGAATCCCCGACCTGGAAGCCGTAGGCCGCCAGCCCGTCCACAAGGTCTTGCGGAATCGGCTCGCTCTGCTCGGCCTGCCATGCCCCCATTCGTTCCAGCAATGAGCGAAAGTGTGAGAGATCACTCGCTTCTTTTGACTCGGCGTCTACGAGTCGCGGCTTCTTCTCACCGGGATCAGCGCTCAGGTCGAAAACTCTCAGTTTTCTTCCGATCCGAGGAGTCATGATCTTGGTGTCTCCTCTTCGCAAGCAGGCTACTTCCTTGGCCTGGCTGAGATGGATCTCTGCATACACAACCCTCCCCTCCACCACAGGTTCTCCCTCGATCGAAGGCCGAAGACTTCGGCCAAGACCATGCGAAAGAGGCGGCAATCCGAGCATATCCAGGAGTGTTGGCGCAACGTCGATCAGGCTCACCAAACCAGAAACACGATGGCCGATCTGGGAAGCATCCAGACCCATCGAATCAGACTCCTTGTCCGAATTCTTCGGGGGCACAACGATCAAGGGGACATGAATATCGTGCTCATGGACACCGCGTCCGTTGATCTTTTCCCCATGTTCGAGAAAGGAGGTCCCGAATGGCGAAGTAATGACGATGAGAGTCGAAGACAGAAGGCCCTGGTCAGAAAGATCCGAGACCAGTGCACGGAGATGTCGATCCGTCCACCGGATCTCGCCATCGTAAAGATCCTCGAGATGACGACGATCCCACGGGTCCATGTTGGCATGGATTTCAGGGTTGCTCAGGATCCCCTTTCCGGTCATTGACCCCGAGTAGGAGGCTCCAAACATGCGGTCAAAAGGAGCAGGAGGAATATAGTCGTAGAGAGGATCTGAATACTGAACAAACGCGAAGAATGGCTTCTCTTCCTCGCGGGACTTCAACCAGCTTGAAACGGCTCCCGTGACAAGAGCATTCGAGGAAAGGGGGTTTCCCATCCGGAAAGCCATGATGTTACGGGGATGAATCTCGATCATTCCGGGGTCATCAAAGGAAACACTCTCGTTTCCCGAGCAATCAACGTACTGCGAAAAACCGCGGGCAAAACCGGACGCAGGATGCAGCTTGGAATCACTGATGAAGCCGATGGTTTCCATTCCCGCCTCCTGGAGCAAGGAAGGAAGCATCGGGGTCGTCGCCGGGATCACGTCCCCGAGTAATTCATAACCGGCAACGGGTGTAAGCTGCCCGGAGAGCAACGTCGCCTGGGAGATCGCCGCACCTGAGGCAGCCGCATAAGCATTCTCAAAGACGATGCCGCGAGTCGCAAGCTCCGTAAGATAGGGGGCGGTCTCCCGTTCATAGCCATAGAGCGCGAGGTGATCGGCTCGCAGCCCATGAATGGAAACCACAACCACATTCGTTGGCTTTGCACGGTTGCCGCCACAACCAGTGGTTAGCAGGGAAAGAAAGCAAAAAAGACAAAACACCCCTCTCTTCAAAGAGAGGTCATGATCATTTGAGTATGGCAAAATCAAAGAGCCTCTATCACAGGGGGAATCTTCCAGAAAATGACAACCAGCTCGCATTCTTCATACAAGACAGAGGGTTACTCTTTATACCCCAATTTTTCCAGCGCCCTCATCGTTTCCTCATCGATCTTTTTCTCCGGCCCAGCATCCCCTGGCGGGGGCCAGCTTGCGATCATCGACTCGATCTTTCGGGTCATCGACTCGACTCTTGGGATCGCTCTTTTGGCCAGATTCCTCGTCTCTCCTGGATCTTTTTCCAGGTTATAGAGCCGATGATTTCCTTTGCTGTTCCAGATCAACTTGAACTTCCCCTCGTGAAGGGAGCGCCAGGAACCTCCTTTGAACACGGGGGGAAAGAGATAGCTTTCACTATAAATCGGGTGCGTGATTTCTCCAAGCCGTTGCCCCTGGATCCCCTGGGGATAGGGCAGTCCGAGGTGATCGAGAACCAGTGTAAATACATCCGGTAACTGAATCGGCGAATCGTTCGTCGAGCCGCGCGCCCCGGTTGGGCCCTCGCTTTTCGACCCAGGATCCCTCACAACGAGAGGAATCTGGATCTCTTCTTCATAGAGACAAAAACCATGACCCGACTGATTGTGCTCTCCGATCAACTCCCCATGATCGGCAGTCACGATGATCAGGGTGTTTTCATAAAGCCCTCTTTTCCTCAACTCGTCGAAAAGACGGCCCATGTGATGATCCACGGCCAGGATCTCCGCATCATACAGAAGGTTGGCGACAAAACGCTCCTCCTGACGATTGCTGGGAAAGAGAAGCGACGACTCCGGGGTCCCGGCAGGAACGAATCGATTTCGAAACTCGACCGGAGGTTTGTAGGGAAGGTGGGCGTCGAAGTAGTTGAGAAAAAGAAAGAACGGTTCTTCGCTCGAAAATGCCGGCGAATCCAACCAGTTCACCGCCGTGTCCGTAACCTCGACCGCGGGACGGCCGTTCAGCTCGGTGATTCCCTCCTCGTGGTAGGTCTCAAAGCCCACGTTCAACCCGAACATTGTCTTCATCCATGGACCGGCAACCACACCGCAGGTTTGATAGCCCTCTTCGCTCAAGATGGACGCAAGAGTTCGTTCCTCGTTTCCAATCCCGCGGGCACGAAGGGCGTCAAATGCGTCCGGGCCATCGACCGCATCCGAAAGTATCAGGTTGCCCGTCTCGCTCTGGTGGGCTCCATGGCTCGAGGGAAATTTCCCGGTAAAGAGGGATGCGTGAGAGGGGAGGCTCCAGCTGGTGGTGGAATAGGCTCGAGAGAACTTCACCGACTCCCTGGCCAATTCATCGAGGCGAGGAGTCGTCTCACGCGCGTGACCATAGCAGCTGAGGTGATCCTTGCGAGTCGTGTCCAAGGTGATCAGAAGAATATTTGGACGGGGAGCCTTATCCGATCGAGGAGTGTTGCCACAACCAGGAAGCCCCACCCCCATCCAGACAACCAGAGTTGAGAGAACAACTCGTCTGCAAACCATGCCCATCAAGACTCCCGCACTGAACCACGATTCCGGAATTCCCACACGCCAAGAATAGCTGCGAAGTTGGACCTCTCGAAAGCAAGAAAGTTCGAGAATCCACACGCCATCCCGGGTTTGCTCCAAACATCTCCATAACTTCTGGCGATCCCACCCACTTCGCCCCCCTTCCGGGAAGATCCTGGCATTTGACAACCCAAAAGGACAAGACGGAATTATCGGGAAGAGGAATCATGCAGGCTAATTCCGCACCTTGTCAAAACGGAGATCCCAGGCTCGATTCGCATGAATCGTCATCCCGGAGACCCGCCCCTGGGCGCTGCGCTCAAACACCATGGTGGCCCCCAGATCACAGACGTAGAGATCCGAGGCAATTGGCATGAACGGCGGAAGCCCAAGAATCGGCCGACGTTGTTGGAGCTTTAGCATGCCTCGAGGAGCGGCCACCAACGTAATCGTGGCACCCAGGGATCGACTCGTGTACTCCCCCGCATAGTCGGTCGCCTCTCGCATCTGGCGAGGAGGGAAAGGAATGGATTCCAGCGTCGCGATAACTCTGCCGTCCTGATGAACCAGGAGTTCCTTTTCTTTCAACTCGAGCGCAAAGGGAATATGGCTATCGGTTGCCTCGAGACGCTTGGGCTCCACGGCTTCCAATGACAGCTTGAGATCACCAAGTGCCGCAACAACGAACCCGGATGCCCTGGGAGTGAGGAACCAGATATCAAGGGTTGACGTGTCCTTCCACAGGCGTCCAAAAGCCGCGATCTGACCCCGGGTCAACTCCACACCTTCCGATTCAGGCGACTTGAATTCGTCGCGCAGAACAAAGTCCGCCACCTGTTCGGATAGATCAGTAGCTGACAGACTGCTTGCGTTCGAAAGAGTGATCACGGTCGTCCCAAGAGAAGGGAAACGAAGGAGGTCGGTGGAAAAATCGAATGCGCCGCCGAAGTGACGTTCAACATTCAACCCACGATATCGCTGAAGCATCCAACCGGAAGCATACGGTCCAAGCTTCGGGTTATGGCCTCCCCGGGGAGCCACCACCAGGGCAGCTTGCAACTTTCTGTCTCCGTATTTTCCATCCCACCAGGCACTCTCGAAACGAACAAGATCCGTCATGGAGGCAAACATTCCGCCCGGGCCGCGGAGATTGGTGAGGATCTCTCCCCCCTCCCACACGCCTCCCTTGACGTGATAACCCACAGCCACCTCCCCTCGAGGCTTTTCTCCGAGATAGCTGACACGGTTCATCTCGAGTGGGTCAAAAAAATGCTTGCGGCTGTAGGCTGCCAGATCCAGATCCGTCGATCGCCCCAACGATTCGGCAAGAAGAAGATATCCCGAGTTACTGTACAAGCAGCGTTCACCTGGCGAGAAACTGGGCCCGGTCATCTTGCAGATCAAGCCGATACCGGCCTTGCTTGAGCCGAGAACAGCGGGACCGAGATCACAAGCGATGGCCGTGTCGTAAACATCAGGGATACCCGATGAATGATGAATCAAATGGCGGATCGTAGCCGCGGCAAAGCTTTTGGGAAGCTCGGGAAAGAGATCGCGAACCGACGAGTCAAGATCGATCTTGCCCGCTCGAGCAGCATGCACCACGCTCGCGGCGGTGAACGGCTTTGCCAGGGAAGCGAGGTAAAAGAGAGTCTCTGCGGAATTCGAGGAACCTGCCGACAGATCGGCCATGCCAAAAGCCTTGACGAGAACCGGGCGCCCCTCAACAATCAAAGCAACCGCACCCCCCGGTGATTGATCGCCCTCCCACCGAGCCACGAGCCGATCGACCTCGTTGATCAGATCCTGGTCGGAAGGCATCGCCTCAACCCAGGTTGTCGTTACCAGAAACGCCAGGATCATCATGACAATCTTCATCTGTCTACTCCTATGTAACTACAGAACATGTCCGTGAGTTCGGTGATCAGTCGCGAGTCGTCCACATCGGCAAACTGAGGCCGAGACTCCTGAAAGAGAACGTACTCACGCATCGCACCGGATGCTGCCGTGAGCGCGATATCGATCGCGGTGAGCGGATCCGGGTGCTTCATCTCGCCCAGGTGTTCACCAAGTCGTTCTCGAAATAGATCGTGGAGCACCTTGTTGAGCCCACGGATTCGTTCACGGAATCCAGGGTCTTTGCTCGTGCGACTCCGGAGAGCCACCTGACGAAGGACGTCCTCGTGGTGCCGGAACAAGTTGACCGCCATTTCGATGTACCGATGCACGATCCCACCGGCTCTCAGTCCCGAAGTCGCTCGAGGAGAGAACAACTCCTGAGCACGATCAACCGCTCCATCGAGGACGGTGCCATTGAAATACTGAAGAAGGGCTTCTTTGCCAGGGAAACGGGCGTAAAAGCCCCCAACACTGACACCTGCTCGGTGAGCAATGTCTGCAACCGTCATCTCCTCGAACTCCTTCTCTCGCAAGAGCTCAAGCGCGGCTGCCACGATCCGTTCCTTGGTGCGACGGCTCCGCTTCTGCTTTGCCGGAGCCCAGGGAGTGCCTGATTCCTCAGTCATCTCAATACCTCCAATTCCGAATACGATTCGCATTCGGATTATTCAGAACTGGTACACCGGATCAAGATTTCAGCTAAGATAAGGTCACAATTTCCGCCAGGAGAAAAAGAGCACACCGACGTAAGCTATTTATTATCAATGCATTGAAAGACTCCCCTATGATGACGGCCCAGGATATCGCGGTAGAGGAAACCGTCGAGGCTTTGACCCCCTACCTCCCGGAGGCGCCGAGCCGACTCCTTGAGATTGGAAGTGGTGAAGGCCGACTCGCCAGCGCGCTGATCTCGAAAGGTCATGACCTGGTCGCGGTCGACGAAGACCGGTCAGCGATCGAAGCCGCGCAACAACGAGGCGTTGATGCTCGAGTCGCTTGCTGGCCACAGACGCCAAAGACAACGGGTGACGAGGAAAATACAACCGCCATCCACGGTCCATTTGACGGGATTCTCTTCACCCGCTCCCTGCACCATATCGGTGAGCTTGAGTCTGCCCTCGAGGCAGCCTGGGAAGCTCTTACCCCCGGTGGAATCTTGATCGTCCAGGACTGGGCCTGGGAGACCGTGACCGAAGGGGATGCAGAACTCTTGCACCGTTTGATCGACCTTGCGCGCTCGGCGGGATGGTCGGTGAGCGACGAGTGGAATGATGCCGACGGCCCACCCCTCAGGGACTGGCGCAATCACTTGAACGAGCACGGACTCCATGAATGGACAACATCAAGAACCGCGCTCGGCGCCCGCTTCCAGCAACGCGCCGAAACGAATCATCCCTACTGGTTCCGCTATTTCGTAACCTTCGTCGAAGGAGTCGATCGAGGAGGAGAGATCGTCAAAGCCGTTCTGGAACTCGAGCGGAGCCTCATCCGGTCGGGAGCACTCGGTGCTCTTGGCCGTCTCTGGGTCGGGACACGAGGGCCAGGAACTTGAGCCCCCGAGCCACCAACAAGAGTGGTCAGGAGCGATGGTCCTTCGACTTGGGCCCCGTGGTCTGGTCACGACGAATCCGGGTCTTGGGGTCCCGCGGATCGCGTTTGCCGGCAAGGCGCTCGAAGCGCTCGGCCACTTCCTTCCGGATGTCAAACGTGCTTGCGTTGGGGTGAATCGCGATCGACCCGACGTCCGAGCCGCTCACACTTCCCCGCCGGCAAATAGCGGCGAGGAGTCGGTTTGGATTGGCTCCTTGATTGCCACCCCAGTTCACGAAGAACCGCACCATTTCACCAGCGGCCTTGAAGTCCCGCCGCTGCGACGATCGCCCGCCTGTGTGGGACGATCGCCCGCCTGAGTAGGAGGTCGGCCGGCCCCGATGCTGGAATTCTCGCCGCCCGGAATCATCCGTCATGGCCGCCGTCTGAACGTCTTTGGGCTGGGCGCGACCAGCCGGTTTCAGTCGGGCCAACAGGGCTGCCACCAGCGGAATCGGATCCCGTCCAACAAGAAGGTTCTCGGCGTATTCGAGTTCGGAAGCCGATGCCCCTTCCCCCACGCTAGCATCCAGATCTTTCTCCAGGGCAGCTCGCGCACGGCCGGTCAGCTCCTCCCGCACTTCGACTGCGGTTGGCACCGCACACCAGCGCAAATCGACTCCGGCCTCGGACAGAAGACGGGCGATCCTTCGCCGACGATTCGGAGGCGCAAGAAGAACGCTCTTCCCCCTCATTCCGGCTCTGCCCGTTCGGCCACTCCGGTGAGTGTAAGTCTCCGCATCAAGAGGTGGAGACGTGTGAATGACCGTCATCACGTCCGGAACATCAAGACCTCGCGCCGCAACGTCTGTTGCAACCAGCACCGTGGCTCGTCCTGCACGGAAGGAAGCCAGAGTGTTCACTCGCTGGGTCTGGGCCAGCTCACCGCTGAGCGGCAGGGCAGCAAACCCATCCGCCTCGAGCCGGGAGGACAACGCGGTCGTCTCGATGCGCTGTTCGACAAAAACGAGGACCCGCTCGCCATCCGCCAGAAGCAGCAGGTTGACCAGTGCGGCGTAACGGTCTCCGTAGTGCACACAGTGCCCCTGGTGCTCGATGTCCTGGTTTGCCTCCCCCAAACGGGTGCCTTCGATCTTGAAAGGATCTTGCTGATAGCGCTTGGCCATGCGCTGAATGCTTCCTGGAAAAGTTGCCGACACCATATGAGTCCGGCGAGTTTCCGGTGTGGCCTTGAGAATCCCGTCGAGCTCGTCACGAAATCCCATGTCGAGCATCTGATCCGCCTCATCGAGGACGAGCTCGCGAACATTGCTGAGGTCGAGAACACCGGTCTTGACGTGATCGAGCATCCGTCCTGGAGTGCCCACCAGAACCCGCAGGCCCCGAGCAAGCTGTTTGCGGTCCAGATAGACCGGACTGCCGCCGGTGACGGACAGAACACTCGCACCAGTGATTCCGGCAAACAACCAGGCGAGCTCCCCACAGACCTGCATGGCGAGCTCTCGCGTTGGCACGATAATGATCGCTTCAGGGCCTTTGCAGGTCCTTGGTGTTTCCAGCAGGGGAGCCAGCACAAATCCCAGCGCTACTGTCTTGCCAGAGCCTGTCTGGGACGAAATCTGAAGATCTCGTCCATCGGCCTCCGCTTCCAGCACCGCGGTCTGAACCGCAGTCAGGGAGTCAAACCCACGCTTTTGGAGGGCCAATCGCAGGTTCTGAGGAACGGCGGAAAAGGGGTCGGGCGACGTGACGTCGTCCTGAACGGGTGCTACAGCGTCGGTAGACGCGAGGGTATTAGGACTCATAGGCTCCACACAGGGCCCCGGGGGCCCAGTAACATCAGGGCAGCGAAGGCTGCCGGGGGGAAGGACCGCGAGGGTCCCGAGACAATTCGCAGGTACCGGAAACATCCCCGGTCGCGTGAGCAGCCGGGCATGCTAACACCATCCCGCTGCAGAGTTACACCTTCTATCGAGAATTTTCTTCCGTCCGGGATTCAATCTCCCGGTCAAGAGGCCTGATTTCGGAGCATTCAGCCCAATGCGGTCCCACTTCAAAACATGCATCCCCAGAAATTGATATGTTCTCTTCCAGCATATTGCGCCAGAAGAAGGCGACGCTCAACATGACAAGACATGCCCAGGCAGACCGACTCCTTGAGCTGATCGGCGAAACAAGAAAACCACCGAGCCTGCACGCCCTGACCGATCTCGTCAGGTCCTTTCAGCACGCGGTTCCTTTCGAGAACATTTCCAAGCTTCTTCGTCTCGAAAAACCCATCGATCAACGCATCCCGTCCCTCGATGAGTTCCTTGACAACATCGAGCGATTCCAGCTAGGAGGCACATGCCTGACCAACAACCCCTATTTCCTCGATCTACTCCGACATCTTGGATACGATGCAGCCCTTCGGAGCGCTGACATGGGTGAACAGATGGGAGTTCACACTTGCATCGAAGTGAGGCTTGATCCTGCCTCCTTTCTCGTTGACGTCGGTTTTGGCGCACCATTCTTCGAACCCATAGCCCTCCACCGTCTACCGGTCGAAATTCATCAGGGACCGAGAAAATACCGGATTGCTGAAGAGGGAGACTATCCTCGAATTCACGTGGCAACCATCGAAGGAGAGGAGGAGATCCTGTCCTATGACGTTGTTCCTGGCACCATCGAAGCCAGCGGCCTCGGGCACGCAATCGACTTTTCTTTTCGCCAAGGCGCGACGTTCATGAGCTGTCTTGCGATAACCAAGCACTTTCCCCCCGATCGAACTCTGACCCTCCGAGATCTTCGGCTCACGGAACGGAACTCAACCGGCTCGTCCGTGACCCACTTCCAGGATTTATCCGCGGCCGAGAAGTGTGTTCGCGAGCAATTCAAAATGCCTCAAGCCCCCCTCAGAATGGCCGCCCGGATTCTGTCAGAGAATTGCGGGGTCCATCCATTTGGAGATGCCCCCCGAGCTTGAGGTACTCGTATAGTCAATCAATCGGTCAATAGCCCCGAGCGGCCATCAACAATCCAAGGAATGTATGGGTACAATATCGCCAACCCGAGCGCCCCGTGGGGACACCCTTCTTTCACCGCAGGCCAAGGTCGTGCTGGCCGGTGCCGGTGCAATATTGCTCTGGAGCGGGACACCGATCGCGAACAAGATCGCCGTCAATCACATGGACCCCATGACCGCCGGCGTTCTTCGCTCCATGATTGCTGGAATTATCGGAGGGTGTATCGCCTTCTTCTCCCGGCTGGAGCGACCCAAGTCCAATCGGCTTTGGTTTCTCTTGATCGCATCGGGGATCGCGAGCTTTGCGGCCTGGCCCATGCTCATGAGCCATGGCCTGGGAGCAACGACGGCAAATCATGCAGCAGTCATCATGGCAGGACTTCCTGTCTTGACGGGTCTTCTCGGCGCTGCGATCGAACGGAAGCGGCCGAGGCTTGGTTGGTGGTTCGGGATCGCCATCGCTTCCGCAGGCACGATCCTCCTGATCCTCTACCGAAGCGACGGTGGTCTGGTGTCGGAAAAGGGTGGGCTCGTTGGCGACCTGACGATCCTGACTGGCACCCTCATCTGTGCGCTTGGGTACGTCGCCGGTGCACGTCTTTCGCCGATAATCGGTACGTGGGCAACCACCTTCTGGGGACTCGCGTCGGCGCTACTTGTTCTGATCCCGGCTTTCATTTTCCTGGCCCCGCGCACCGATTGGAGTTCGGTCGGAATGGCGGGCTGGGGCGCGATTGCCTACATGACAATCCTGTCATCACTCGTTGGATACGCGGCCTGGTTCTGGGCCCTCGGCCATGGAGGTATCGCCCGCATCGGCGCTTTCCAGCTCATGCAGCCAGTTCTCACCCTCGCGTTTGCCGCGTGGCTCCTTGGCGAAGCCATCACTCTGCCCCTCGCTCTTTCCGCAGGCGCAATCCTCACCGGCACGGCAATCACCCAGCACAGGGCCTCATCCATTCCCAGAGCAAATCATGACCTCGATCGAAAAGCTTGACGCCGCAGCAGAACTGATCTACCGGCATCTCTCACCGACGCCCCAGATTTCCTGGCCCCTACTGAACCAGCGGACGGGTTGCGAGACCTGGGTCAAACACGAGAATCATTGCCCGACCGGAGCCTTCAAGATCCGGGGCGGCCTGGTCTACATGGACGACCTTCGGATGAGCAACAAGGAAACGAAGGGGGTCGTGCTCGCCACCCGAGGAAACCATGGACAGAGCATCGCGCTCGCGGCGAGCATCGTCGGGATTCCTGCCACCGTCGTTGTTCCCCAGGGGAATAGCGCCGAGAAAAATGCGGCCATGCAGGCATTCAGCGCGGAACTCATCGAACACGGTTCGGATTTCCAGGAATCGCTCGATCACGCTCGAGAGCTCGCGACGAACCACGGTAAACTGATGGTCGAATCGTTTCACCCCCTGCTTGTTCGTGGGGTTGCATCCTATGGACTTGAACTCTTCCGCGCGGTGGATGACCTCGACACGGTCTATGTTCCCATCGGTCTGGGCTCGGGTATCTGCGCGACGATCCATGCTCGGGATGCGCTCGATCGTAGAACGGAAATCGTCGGGGTCGTGGCGCACAACGCCCCTTCCTATGCTCTTTCCTTTGCCAACCGCAAGCCCACTCCCACGGATTCAGCGAACACGTTTGCCGACGGCGTTGCCTGCAGAACTCCGGTCCCGGACGCTGTTGAATGCATCAACAAAGGCGCTGCCCGGGTCATCACCGTGAGCGAAGACGAGATCGCAGCCGCCATTCGACATTACTATTCCGACACCCACAACGTAGCGGAAGGGGCTGGCGCGGCCGGACTGGCGGCACTCCAGAACGAGCGGAGCAAGATGTCCGGCAAGAAAGTGGGGGTTGTGTTATCGGGCGGTAACATCGATACCGGGTGGTACCGCCAGATCCTGGCGGGAGGCGTTCCGGTCCCGGGTCAGCCTGAATCGACCCAGCCCAGCTGATCGAGAACACCTCACAGCGCTCGGAAATTTGCGCCAGAAAAAACCAACGCGCAAACCTACCGAGATCTAGAGATTCCTCGCGCCACCCCCGTCCCCCGGGGGTCGGCTCCTCCGAAAAATCGGATGGGGTTTCCCTGGTCATTGTACTCGAGAGTCAATCCGTGGGCGTTGCCGATCGCCCTTCGCTCACGAAGCTTGTGGCCTCGTCGTTTCAGCTCTTCCCGGACCTCTCGGGAAATCGTTGGCTCAACGACGATCAAATCGGGTTCGACAAACGCGATCCGGGACGCCGTGATTGCCGCTTGAATGTCGAATTCAAAATCGATGAGATTGACGACCATCTGAGGTACGGTTTGCCCGATTGTATGCCCGCCTGGCGTTCCCAGTGCCGCCCACGGTCGGCCGTTCTTCAGGAGGAAAGTCGGACAGTCTCCCGAAAGCTTTCGACGCCCGGCATGAGCATCCATCGGGTTTCCGGCCGGTTCAAAGGTGCAGTACTGAAGAGAGTTGTTCAACCAGATGCCGGTCCCCTCGGGCATGATGCGACTTCCAAATCCGTTACCCAGGGTCTGAGTTGCACTCACGATGTTCCCGTTCCGATCCGCAACCACAAAATGGGTCGTGTGAGAATCCTCCCCTGACGAGAGCCCAGGCGGGATAAAGGGAAGCGCCCGCTTACGATCCACCGCGGAAGCCTGCTTCTCCCAGTACTTGGTCGACAGCAACCGATCCAGCGGAGGCCCGGAAATATCAGGATCTCCTGCGTACCGGAGGCGACACCAAAAAGCGTGTTTTGTGATCTCGCTGAAAATGTGGAGATAATCAGCGGTATTGTGCCCGAACTTTTTCACGTCAAATCGGCTCAGGAGTCCGATTCGGATCAGGGAAGGGAAAGCGGTTGCCGGAGGAGAAGCTGTCACCACCTCATGACCTCGATAGGAAACCCGAATCGGGTCCCACCAATCCGCCTTGGCCGTCTCAAGATCCCGAAGTCGAAGAAAACCACCCGACCTCTTCATTTCCTCATCGATGGATCGAGCGAGAGTCCCTGTTCGCAAGGCCGCAGCCCCCTCCTTTGCAATCTTTTCCAGGGAGCTGGCAAGATCCACTTGAACCAATCGCTGCCCTTGCAATAGGGGAGAGTTGTCAAGGCCGTAAAATTCTCGCGCCCCCTCGGGAAAAGACGACCAGGCCGAGCGGATCAATCTCTCGATTCGATCATCGATCAAGAATCCATTCCTTGCCACCTCGATGGCAGGCCCGAACAAGTCCGCCCATTTCATAGAGCCGTAGAGCTTCCACATCGCCTCCCACGCCGGAACGTTTCCGGGAGTAGACACCGCCATGGGGCCTCTTCGATTCTCCTCGAAGTTCGGCGTCGGGGAGCGGAACACATCCGCATCCACTCCATGGGGAATGTGGGCGCTACAGTTAAGAAACCGTGACTCGCCCTTCGCTCGATCGTAGACGAGGATCGTACCGTAGCCTCCGATGCCGGAGTTGAAGGGCTCAACAACATTCAGAGTTGCCGCCACCGCAATCGCAGCATCGAACGCGTTGCCACCTCGCCGAAGAATCTCGAGCCCTGCATCCGTGGCAAGAATGTGGGCGGAACTCACCATGCCCAGATCGGCGATGGCCGGTTTTTCTGGCGGCGCCGACCATCCGGGCGCACCGAGCCAAACGATCAACCCAAAAAGACCCAACGAAAATCTTTTGCTCAAAGTCTCTCCTCCCGGGGCACGGTCGATTTCTGGTTCATACTAACACCAGAAACCAGCACCAGGCAGTCCCTCCAAGATCGGGAGATCAAGCCTGGTGCCACGGGGTTCCCCCCGAAAAAGAGGGGCTTTGAGGCGCCAGCTCATGAACACGACGCTCTACTTTGAGGCATAAACCGCAAGCTCATTCCCGCTCGGATCTTGGAAGTGAAACCGACTTCCTCCGGGAAAATCAAAGGGCTCCGTGGTGATCCGTCCGCCAGCTTCCCGTACACGCTCAAGGGTTGCATGAAGATCTGTGGAATACAGGACGACGAGGGGTCCGCCCGTGGTGTTCTTTGAATCCAGACGAAAACCGCCCGCTTCCCCACCTTCTTTTTGAATCCCGGCATATTCTGGTCCGTATTCGTTGAACTTCCAATCGAACGCTGCGGAATAGAAGCGCTTTGCCTCTGCCATGTCGGTGACGGTGAATTCGATATAGTCGATACCGTGATGAACAGGACCTTCGTGTGCCATTTTTTCCTTGGACTCCATTGCACTTGAATGCCGGGGATCTTTGACCTCGTACTCGACGCAAGAACACAGAAATACTGCGATCAGGAGCAGCGGCGTACTCTTCCCGGATGTATTCAGCTGAGTAGCCAAGAGCAACGTCTCCTTCCTCGAGTCAAGACAAGAAAGCACGATTGTGTCATAGCCCAGGTCTGAGTCAACTCGGAATGGTCTCCTCTTTCTGGGGAGTCGTATATTTCCAAGCATTGGAAAAATGACACCAGGGGCCTGACCTGCGGACCATCGGATCAACCGGCTGCTATCCCCGGTGATCCCAACCCGCCGCCTTCATCTCGTTGGCGACGATCGGCATCGAGTTCAGTACGGCGCCGAGACGGTAGAACATCATCCGATAACCGCACTCCCAGCGGAACTGCAGAAGATTCGTCGGGTGAGAACGGGTATAGCGCTTCCTGGCAATCTGCTTCCAGATCTTGACCCCCTCCTGAATGTAGCCTGGATCGCCAAAATCAAACTCGCCCCCACTGTAGTAGGGACGCCAGCACCATTTGCCAAAGTCCATGTACAGCCGGATCTGCTCCTCGTTCTTTGGCGTGTCCTCGAGCTGGCTCCACTCGATCATGACGTTACGAATCAGCTTCCCTTCCCCCGTCACAATCGCCCGGTTAATCCGGCGAATCCTCCCCCACTCCTCCTCGGACTCATGCCGCAGCACGCACCCGAAGTCGAGCAATCCAAGACGGCCGTCCGGCATGAAAAGGAAATTCCCTGGATGCCAATCGGCGTTCAGCATGCGTCCGCTATAAAGCATCCGGGAAGCGGTCGTCACCAGCTTCGTCGCCCGGGAATTGCGCTCCTCCTGGGACGGATGAGTCCCTAAGTAGTCGTCCAGGTGTACTCCCGGAAGATAATCCATGACCAGGATCCGGCGGGTCGAAACGTTCAGATAGACCTTCGGGACAACAATCCCGTCTTCGTCCCGAAAGAGTCTTCGCACCCGTTGCTGTGATTCAGCTTCTCGCAGATAGTCAGTCTCCAGCTCGAACTGACGGCGAATCGTCTCCACTTGATCTTTCAGGTTCTGCCAGTCCCGGGAAAGACGGTTGGGAAGAAGAGCCGGCAGGAGGGCCCGAAAGTCCGAGCGAATCGTGCGGCCAATGCCGGGATATTGGATCTTGACCGCAACCTCCTCCCCCGACTTCAGCCGTGCACGATGAACCTGGCCCAGCGAGGCAGCCGCAAAAGCCACTTCATCAAACTCCGCGAAAACTCGCTCTGGCTCATCACCCAGTTCGTCCACCACCATCTCTCGACACAAAGAAAAGTGCATGGGAGGCGCTTGAAAATGCAGGCTCTTCATTGTTTCCACGAGCTGCTCTGGAAGCACGTCCGGCGCGTTGCCAAGCACCTGACCGAGCTTCATCACGGCACCGCGCATGTAACCCATCGTGTCGAGCACCCGCACCGCGAGCTTGAACTGGGTTTCCGCAAGATCTCGCTCGCGCTGAGAAGCGTCCTGGAACCAGCCTCGAATCCAATGAAACGCGTAGGCAGCAGCAACCTTGGCTTGCAACCCGCCCAGCAAGGAGAGGCGGTGGAACGAGTTGATGGGAACAGCCCGGGTGGCGAGAATCTTCTGCAGCTCTCCTTCCGTACCAGCTCCCGGAACGAGTTCGGCTTCCGCATCAGGAAGCGCTGCCATCAGCTCGGCAATCTTCGCAGCCATGTCTCTTCTCCCGTTGTTGTGACCCTGTGGGTAAGATCAGCTTGGATCGCTCGACTCCATTCGCAGCCAAGTGATAAACATTCCGATCGACTGGTCGAGCAGCGCCAGCGTATTTTCCTGTTTGCGGGACTCATCACGCGCCCAGAACGAAAGGACACCGGTGTACAGCACCCAGTACATCTGCAGCTGCATTCCCGTCGGGGGCTCAGCCAACCCATGCTGGCTCAGCAGTCCGGCCAAAAACTCGAGGTGCCCCACCCGGATTGCCGGACCAGGACCACTCGTATCTTGGGATGCCGGACTGAGGTTCGTCTCCAGCGCGGGGGCGATAAATCGGCGAAGTGGTTTGAGCTGGCGCAGCCCCGTGGAAACGAACAGGAAGAGGTCTTCCTCCAGGGATGATCCGTCCCGACGGCGACGAAGGAATGCCTTCTCGGTTCGGGCCAGCAACGCTTCGGACATCAGTTGAAGTACGATCTCCTCCTTGGAGGTGAAGTAGTTAAACAGTGTGCCCGCAGCGATTCCCGCCTGCCGCGCTATGTCCCGGGTTGTCGTTTCGGCAAAGCCGCAACGAACGAACGACTCTCGCCCCGCTTCAAGGATCCTGGCTCGTGTGGCCTCTTTAGTAGCTGCAGTGACTCGTGGCATTTGCTCCGCCTTTTAATATGACCATGCTCACATTATCGAGCGATGCGAAAACGAAGTCAAGCAGAAAAATGAGCGCGCTCATAAAATATTCGAAACAAATAGAAAGGAAGCCGAAACCAGGTGAATCCCTGATTTCGGCTCTCCAGGAAGAACGCGCTACCCCTCAGCAGTCTGGACCTGGGCGGGTGGGAGATGCCTTCTGATCCAGACGCCCTGAATTCACCTAGTCAATGGAGAGCAGCACTGCGTTTGTCACACTGAAGTTCAATGAAGTCGCAGAACCGTTATCTTGAAGTAATCCTTGCAAGAGAAGCCTCGCTCGACCATTGATACCGGATCCCTTGGTGATGGAGAATGGTGCGCGGGCAGGGCCGCTCTTTTCGATCGTTCCCTGGCAGTCGATGTTCGGCTCAACGTCGGAACGGATACAGAATCGAGGCTGAGGACCGAGGCCCGGCTGCAAGGGGGTCGGCTTGGCAAACAGGCCAATATGCTGTCCGGAGAAGAAGAGAGGCGACGGTTCCGCAGTCGCAAAGTCTCCACCCCACACCCAGAATACGTAACGAGCATTCAACATCGGCCCGGCCGAGCTTGCATCGAGGCTCACCGTGATGGGCTCGCCCCGACCTAGCTGCACGGTGCGGTCAACTCCTCCCGCATCTCCGTTAATCAACAACACATCTTCCCCGATCCCGGCACCATCAGAGTTCACGTTGCCCCCCACCGCATCCACGACCGTGAACGGATAGGCTCGGATCTGTCCGATCACCGGGGACGCAGAACTTTCCTGCCCATCGGTGGCAAGAGCATAAAGAACGTGATTCCCCGGTGTGAGAGGAGCAGTCCGAATCGTGGTCAAAGCATGGGGCGGAGGATTGCTCACGATGAACTGGGAAGGCGGTGCCGTCCAAGGCCCACTCAAGGTATCAATCTGATAGTAGAGGCGAAAACGAGAAAAGGTCGGATTCTGGCACGCTGACGGAGGAAGCTCGCAGGTGGCCTGAATCGTAAACTCGGAACGCGGATTAATCGAGATGTTCTCGGGAAGGGCGGAAAAGAGTGACCCCGGAATAACGTCGAGTGTAAGCGGAAGATCCTGTTCATCCTGTTCATCAATGACCGTTACTGAGCTGGGCGAGTTTGCCAGATAGACCTTGTTCGTGACCGGATTCACGGCCATCGAAAAGGCGAAGACCGATGAAACGATCCTCGTTGAATGATCACTTCCGTCGATCATGACCACGACCCCATTACCGGAGGCGTAGATCTTGTTCGTAGCCGGATTCACCAGCACGCCAACCGGAGCAAAGCCAAGAGGGATCGTCTCGGTCGAGTTATCTTCCCCATCGATAACCACGATATGTTGGCTATCCGGGTCAACCACATAGATCTTGTTGGTCAACGGATTAACGCCTACCTCATGAGGGAAGGTCCCGACAGGGATCGACTCGGTCGAATTGTCGCTGCCGTCAATGACGGTCAACACCGATCGATTGGATACATAGATCTTGTTCGTGAGGGGATTGACAGCGATGTTGTACGGAAAGCTGATCGATACCGTGTCAGTTGAGTGATCACTCCCGTCAATGACCGTCAAGAATGAATCGTCTTGGTTTGCCACATAGATCTTGTTTGTGACCGGATTGAGAGCCAGATCAAAGGGTAAGAGCCCAACAGAGATCGTCGTTGTAGAGTGATCGAGACCGTCGATCACGGTGACTGTCCCCCCGCCTTCATTTGCCACGTAGATCCGATTCGTTATCGGGTTCACGACGACACTTCCAGGAAACTGGCCGGTGGGAACGATCTGGGTGGAGCGATCGCTCCCGTCGATCACCGTAACGTTGTCGCCGGTCCGGTTTGTGACGTAAATCTTGTTGGTAACCGAATTCACGGCCACGTCAAGAGGGCCATTACCTACCGAGATTGACTGGGTTGAGTTATCGTTGCCATCGATTTCCGTTACGGTGTCGTTTGCATCCCGGACGTAGATCTTGTTGGTGACCGAATTCACGGCCACAACCTCTTTGCCAATGACTCCAGAGTTAGCACCGCCTGCAGCAACGACTTCCATCTCGTATTGATTTCCGTCGATCGCTGTCACCGTGTGGCTGTTGGCATTTGCAACGTAAATCTTGTTGGTAACTGGATTCACGGCAATCGCACCGGGATTGGCTCCAACACTCACGGTTCGGGTAGAATTGTCGCTTCCATCGATCACCGTCACCGTGTTGCTATCCAGGCTAGATACGTAGATTTCATTGGTAACCGGATTCACCGCAACGGGACGGGGATTTGTCCCGACGTTCACCGTCTGGGTGGAGTTGTCACTCCCATCGATCACCGTTACAGTGCCACTCCCGAAATTCGTAACATAGATCTTGTTGGTAACCGGATTCCCTACAAGGCCAACAGGTTGTGTCCCGACGTTCACCGTCTGGGTGGTGTTGTCACTTCCATCGATCACCGTTACGGTGCTACTCCCGAAATTAGCAACATAGATCTTGTTGGTGACTGGATTCACCCCAAGGGCGAAGGGTGATATCCCAACGTTCACGGTCTGGGTGGAATTGTTGGTTCCATCGATCACCGTCACCGTCTGGGAATCATTGTTCGCGATGTAGATCTTATTGGTGACTGAGTTCACCGCTACGCGGACGGGTGATAATCCCACGTTGATCGTCTGGGTAGAGTTATCATTCCCATCGATCACCGTTACGGTGCCACTCCCGAAGTTCGCAACATAGATCTTGTTCGTAACCGGATTCACCCCAATGCTGCATGGGTCAGTTTCGGCCAAAACGGTTTGGGTGGAGTTGTCAGTCCCGTCGATCACGGTTACATTGCCACTGCTGACATTCGGAACATAGATCTTGTTGGTCGCCGGATTCACAGCGACGGCAAATGGAGATATCCCGACGTTCACAGTCTGCGAAGAATTGTCGCCCCCGTCGATGACTGTCACCGTCGCGCTCGACTCATTGACAACATAAATCTTGTTGGTCACCGGATTCGTCACCACAGCTCTTGGAGCGATTCCTACCGGGATCGTTGAATCAGCGAAAGCTGGACGAATCGCCGCAAACAGCGTCAGGATCCCCAAGACCATCGCCAGTCCATTCCACGGAACGGGAGAGCCGCAAGTGGTAACGGGGCGAAGTAAGCTGGTGCTGAACATCTTATCAATCTCCAAATCTGGCCAGTGAAAAACCAAGACCGTTCCGCTTGGGTCGAGAAGCCCTTCTGTCTTCCTCAAGTGGGGTGGGTCAGAAGCTCTGCACACAACTTCTGACGCGCCTCACTAGCCAGACGAGATCTGGGCCAAGGAGGGGCAGGTTTTTCCAACCCCAAGTTTCCCGAGGAGCCAAAGTCTCCCAACGCCAGAAGAGAAGATTCCCCACAAAAAGAACCTAAGGCACTACTCATTAAACACTTACAAAACATCACGTCTTGGCCGAATAAAAGTAGAGAAACAGATCCTCCAACCCTAAAAGAAAAGGTCTCAGCGATCGAGAGAAAGTTGTTTTGGTGAGGAGATGGGTGCCGGACACCTTGGCCGGGCGAGAAGAGAAAACTCAGGGCCAACCCGATAGACATCGATTCAATCTCGGAGAGTGGATATGAAATCGACAGAAAGGCTGCTAAGCGGTATCTTTAGCCGGAGTAACTAGTGAAAGACAGCCTGGCTACGCAAAGAACTGAGACCGAACAACTGATCATGGACCCAGACCATTATTCACTTCTGAGCGAGATCGTAGCCGGCGCTATCGACCTTGGCAAAGATGCCCGCCAACGATTTCTTGACGAAAAATGCGGCTCGGACAATTCCCTTCTCCTGGAAGTAGAAGAGTTGCTGTCGCTCCAGGACGACGACGATTCAACCGACCTTTTCGCGGAGCGAGAGATCGATGCTGCACGGGACGCACTCGAAGGAATCGCCGCAAAGGAGATCGGGGGTGATGCCTGGCTTCCTGAAAAGATCGGCCGCTATCGCATTCAGAGTCGGATCGGCGCGGGCGGCATGGGAGTCGTCTACAAGGCGATCCAGGAGTCGCCCCATCGACCGGTGGCCATCAAGCTGATGCACCCCATGCATGCGACTCAGGAGCGTATCCAACGCTTCCGGGTCGAAACAGAACTCCTCGGCCGCTTGAAACATCCAAACATAGCCCAGATCTATGAGGCTGGACTGTACGATATCGGAAGCGGTTCTCAGCCTTTCTTTGCCATGGAGCTGGTGGACGGCTACGATATTCGATCCTATTGCGACCAAGAAAACCTGGATATTCAGCAGCGTTTGAAGCTCCTTGCCAAGGTTTGCGATGGTGTTCAACACGCCCATGATCAGGGGGTGATCCACCGGGACATCAAGGCCGACAACGTACTTATCGATGAGCGAGGCCAACCGAAAGTACTCGATTTTGGCATCGCCAGGGCCAGCACTTCTTCGACCCTTCTCTCAACAGTGCTGACCGATGAAGGCAGCCTGGTCGGTACACTGGCCTACATGGCGCCGGAGCAGCTGGATTCCTCGGCCGAGAGTGCCACCCTTCAAGTCGATGTCTACGCCCTGGGAGTGCTCGGCTTCGAGATTCTCACCGGGAGGCTTCCGTTTGAGATCACCGACTTATCCATCACTGCGGCGATCACACTTCTCAACAACAATGACCCTCCGAGCGTCGCATCGATCAATCCTCGATTCAGAGGTGACGTTGAGACGATCATCCAAAAAGCACTCGAGTCGGATCCAGCCAGACGCTACCCGTCGGCCGCCTCCCTGGCGGCGGACATCCACCGCCATCTCGACAACGTCCCCATTCAAGCTCGTCCCCCGACGAGAGCGTATCGATTACTCAAGTTCACACGTCGACATCGAGGCTTGACTCTCGGTGCCGTTTCGACGTTCATCACCCTCGTCATCGGCTTGATTGTCTCCGTCCTGTTTGCCAGCCAAGAACGAGACCAACGCATCCGTGCCGATGAAAATGCGCTAGAAATGCGTCGCAGTGAGGCACGAGTTGTTTCCGGCCTGATGGAATCCGCAGTAACTCATCTCGAACGCGGAGATTACTGGGAGGCATCAAAGCAACATCGATTGGTCCCCTCAACCAGCCGGGATTGGGGCTGGCGGCTCCTCGCTCTGTCTCTTCCGGACCTACTCGACGTTTCCCATGATCTTCGGCCGTTAAGCGGAAATCCACCGGACAAAGGACGGCCGAGATTACGATTCCTGGATGATGACCGGATCGTCGGTCTGGATCATGAGCAAGAGTACATCCTTTTGATGTCACTCGATCCACCCCGCAAGAAGCAAAAGCTGTTCGGAGGCCTCGGCCTCCAGATTCTGGGTGAAGCGACTCCGACAGGGTTGGCTCTTGCATGGCGAGAAAACGAGACACTTCTACTTGACTTGAACCTGGAACTCATCAAAGCGACCTGGTCTACGGAACGCCCTCAGGACCTCGGCAACGTTAGCGATGATGGAAAGGTTGTCGTTCTTCACACAAGCAACCAAAGGGCCGAAGTCTGGGTAGAAGGCGAGCTCCAGTTCGGGTTCGACTTCAAGGGAGAGAAATCCATCATGGCTCCCCCCCACTGTCGGATCGCCCCGGACGGCGAAACGGTCTTCATCAACGAACTCTCTGCCTTGAGAGTGATCGAGGTTGACTCGGAAACGGAGCGGACTTTTCGTCCCCACGGGGAGTACGATCGAATGATTGGCTATGGTCTCACTTCCGGCTGGATCACCCACCAGTGGAGGGAATCCAGACACGAATTCATCTCCAGCCGACTCCAATCCGGACGGGAGCCCAACCTGAATGATGGGGCAATCCGAATGCCGGGATCAAAACTGCCATCAGCATTCCGCGTCCCAAGAAATGGAGCGTTCGTTGTTGTTAGCGGAAAAGGATTCCTGATTCGAGACCCCGCGGCCGGAAAGCCGCTTTTTCTCAGCCACTACCAGGACCAGTCCGGTTGGCTCAAGACCGAGTCGCCCTACGAGAACATCACCGAGGTTTCCCCGGGTGGGAGGCGACTTCTAACCTTGACCCTGCATTCCATGCCCTGGCTTCTGGAGCCCGATCCTGCGGTCGTGGACAACCGCTACCGAGCCCTCGTGGGTCACACCGGTAGTGTCGAATACCTGGCAATCTCCCACGACGGTTCCTTGATCGCCTCGGCTTGCCCCCTCGATCCACTTATTCGCCTCTGGGATTCCCACAGCTGTGAATTGCTTGCGGTCTTTGAGAGGCTCGCGGGAGAAATCGAGGCCAAAGATCTGATCATGGCTTTCTCTCAAGACGACGATCGGCTCGTGATCACCACGCCGCTTTCGGGTCACGAGGGGGCCGGGGTGGTGGACTGGAACCTTGCCCAGGGAAGCGTCACGACTCATTGGCCAAAGACTCCACTCAAGGTCGGGAATCATGTTCCACTCCTGGACATCATGATCGATCGTCTCCAACCAAAGCCAAGAGACCGAATCAACCACAAGGTCCATATGGCCAACGGGAAGGCGCTCGCGGTCTGGCAATCCTACCAGGACCATTGGCGATGGGTTACCGAACCACCGGAGGAAGAAGGCAAACTATGGAGAATCGCCAACGAACCTCAAAAGAAACCTCGAAGCGCTTCCTGCGCCATCTCCGTTCATCCTGTGCATGACCTCTGTGCAATCGTTGCCCAGGATCAAGTTAATGATCTCTACAATTCTCCATCATCCGGAATTCTTACCATCCGGAACCTGACCGATGGTTCGCCTATCAGGGAAATCGATCTGGCTCGCCAACCCTGTAGCGTTGTTTACTCGCCTGACGGAGAGCGACTTGCCATTGGAACCTATAGTGGCCACCTCCTGATCATCGAGACTCAATTCTACACCACCGAGCTTGAATTCCGGGCCCACCAGAAGCCCATCTTTGGCCTCGTGTGGACCCCTGATGGAGAAAGGCTTGTCACTGGATCCCGTGACTCCTCCGTACGGATCTGGGATCCGCGCCCCAGGTCGATTCAAAACGTCGAGAATGAAGAGTGGAAAACCCTTCGTTCCGAGATGTCAACTCGAGCCGATCTCTCCGAAGCTCTCGGAAAACTCGAAGGGCGGGAACTTGCAGCCGCCCGCGCAGAATGCATCAAGCGAAACAACGCTCTGACTTCAAAGCTTGAGACCAGGATGGAGCTAAACGGCGAGTTTTACGTCGCGAGTACCTGGGGTGGGCCAACCGAGCGTTGGTATGCCCACTACCTGTCCTGGGAAACATCCGAGGATCATGCCAACGCAGCACTCAAGAAAGAGCCCATGAAGTGGAGGTTCACTCCGGTTGACGGAAAACCGGGCATCTACACGATCACCAATCCAAATCAGGGTGAACACTTCGGGGAATACCTCACCTGGGACCCCACCCCTGAGCAAGCTGAATCTCGTCCCACAGGTCTCACTCGAAATACGATCAACGCAATCCTGACGGAATCCGATCGGGTCGAATGGCACGTTCGCAAGCTGTCGCACAAAGAATCGATGTACAGAATCAGCTCACCTGAAAACTCATCAGGAATAAGACTCGACAGCTTTGAGTTGTCCTGGAAAAACAGGCCGGGGACCTACCCGGACATCAAGCTAGCCAACAATGACCCGGTCGTGTGGTACATCTCCGAGACAACGGACGACCTTCGAAAAAACGAGGCGCACCATTGATCCTCTCCGGTCTCGCGATCAGCATCTTGAGCCTCTTTCCTTTCGCCGGAAGTGAACCGAACTTCACTGCGCATGGAGACCGCGATTCCACCGACCAGTGCACAGGACCTTCCCGCTACACCAAGGTCATCGATGAGCTTCCTCAGGGCCGCAAAGAGTTCTTCAGTCGTCATCCAAGAGGTATACCGCATCTGAGCACTCCGACTTCGTCAAACGCCACGTCTTCCTGGAGGCAGCCACAGGCTGGTTGCGCGAACAATTCCACGAGGATATCGATCGCTATGATTCACTGGGGCAGTGGCAGTGCTTCGGACTGGACGCCGGTTCAGATCTCTTCCTCATCTCAGACCATGTTCTCCACCGCAGAAAGGCACTTGTGAGAATCTGTGGACAAGCGTGCAGAGTCTTGCGTCCCGGTCGAAGGAAAGTCAGGCAAACTGGACTCCCTTCCGCGGGCCGAGGCTGGATCTGGGCAAGTCAAGCCGTCAAAGAGTTCCAGATTCCCCGCTCAACGCTTCAAGGCTACGCAGCAGAGCTAACACCAAAGCACTGGAAGAAAGACGACGACACCAACCAAGTCCGCATTTTGCGGTCGGCGCTCGCGGCCCTCATCAGGCGCAAGAGACCATCCTGACACTACTTACAGGCGGCACCCCGAACCATGCCCGTATTCGACCGTATACGAGCTGACGATTGATCGCCGTGATGCTGCCATGGCAGCATCATGAAAACGATACTTACAACACAAGATGTCTGCCGCTTACTCGGCCTGACAGAGTCAACACTTCGTCACGCACTTCGCCGTCCACGCGCGCCACGACCGACGATCCATCCGTCCGCACACGTCTTCCTCTGGACAGTAGACGACGTGAAGCAAATGGCCTCCTTTCTGAGCCTTGAGCTACGGCTCCACAGTGACTCAGGGAACTCCTCTCCCAACAAATCTCAAGGGAAGGATTAGCCATGAGTAGCCACCCCCCCACTTCCCGCCCCAACCAAAGGATTGGCTACGTCTTCTCCCGTCTTCTCGCGGAGCTTGAGGTCACCCCCCGAACAGGTGGAACGGTTGCCCGAGAAGATTATGGACCTCGCCCAGGAGATGCTCCAGGCTACACCAGAAAAGCGGCTCGCAATGTGGACTGCCCACCTTGAGACCCTTGGACCTGACCAGGCGAGGGCTCTTGACGGCTTTTTGCGGAAGACAGACCCACTCACCGACTACGATCCGGATCGTGTCGCCACCTACGCAGACGTTGCCAAGGTCCTGAATACGATCCGTTGGCTGTGGCACCAGTGGATTCCAAGAGGTTTCATCACACTCCTCGGAGCAATGGCTGGCATTGGCAAGTCGTTCCTCCTCCTCGAACTCGCCAGGATAGCCCTCAAGAACCTGCCATGGCCGGACCAGGAAAGCACTTTGAAAGGCAGCAAGGGTCGCATCCTCTGGCTCGACACAGAGGCCAGCCAGGCCATTCTTGTGAAACGGATCGAGGGTATTGGCCTCGACCCTTCCGACTTCATTCTCCCGACATCCGATCCGCTTCAGGACACAATGCTAGATCGTCCTGAGGATCTTACCGATATCTATACGCCACGTCAGTACGAAGAAGGCTCTTCAGAGCCTTGTACTGGAGCAGAGGCTTAGCCGCGAAAAGGTTTCCGGCTGGTACGTCTACTTCGCCCCAGACGCCGGCACCCGCAAAGAGCAGTTGCGTGCTCGGAATATTCTCGAGGCAGAGCTAATTGCTAATACTTGCACATGCCCTGAGAGCGCCCCAGGTGTCTGCGGATGAACTCAAGGCTGCGACGGTGATCGTCTACAGTTCGCTTGACGAAAAACAACGGCGCCTTTGCGCCGGCCTCGAGTCCCTACGGCTCGGCTACGGCGGAGATCGCAAGATCGCCGACTTGCTCGGAATGAACGTGCTTGGATATCATCGAGTTTGTGCGAAAAGCGGCTTTGGAATACCTATACGCCCAGCCTGCGACCGTCATCAGGTGGCACCGCCAAGGTTTCAAGTACTACTGGCGATGGAAGTCGAAGAAACCAGGCAGACCGAAGATCAACCGCAAAATCATCACGCTCATTCACCGCATGTCCCGCGAGAATCCGACGTGGGGAACGCCGAGAATTCAGTCCGAGCTCCAACTTCTTGGCCAGGAGGTCGCCGAATCGACAATCGACAAATACCGAATCAAGCCAAAGAACGGCCCGTCTCAAACTTGGCACACGTTTCTTCGAAATCACATGCATGAAACGATCGCGTGCGACTTCTTCGTCGTCCCAACCGCCACTTTTCGCGTGCTCTTCGGATTCGTCGTTCTGCATCACCAGCAAAGACGAATCATCCACTTCAACGCAACTCACAACCCCACCGCTGAATGGACCGCAGTCCAAGTCCAGCAAGCATTGTTCAACGAAGACCACGAACCACGATTCCTCCTACGCGACCGGGACTCTATCTACGGCGAGGTCTTCCGAAACAAAGTGAAGTCACTTGAACTGGAAGAAGTTGCGCCGGGGGCTTGGCACATCATGCGTCCGAACTCGCAGTTCGTCCCTGGATGGCGGGATTTGGCGAGATCAAATCGCCACCGAGCCCCCTCGCGTCTCCGCCGTCATAACCTCAACGAAGACAATGCGATCGAGTTTTCGGGAGGGACAGGATGCGTTCAAGGGATTATTCCGCGATAATCACCATGCCATTGGTCGGGCTCGCAGGAAAGACGCCGGAACTTCCGTCATCCCGAATGATTTCATTCACCCTGCCCTGCAAACGTGAGGGCCTGGGGGTGCAATTCCCCCGGGCTACTCGACTGGTGGTCTTGGTGGACGGCTATCCGCGGCATGACTGGCTTCGAGGTGCAGTCGAGAAACGGCTTCGCGAGGAATTCGCCAAACTGCAAGTCGATGTGAACAAGGACAAAACTCGAATCGTGGATCTGTCGAAGGGGGAGAGCTTCGGATTCCTGGGGTTTGACTTCCGTCGTATCCGCAGTCGTGCGGGGCGATGGATGCCGCTGCGTACGCCGCAACTTCGGAAACGCACGCGACTATTGCGCTCACTCAAGGAGATCTTCCAGCGCTCTCGGTCCCAGCCAGTCGCCACTGTAGTGGCGAAGATCAACCCGATCTTGCGCGGCTGGGTCAACTACTTTGCATCAGGCCACTCGAGTGCGTGTTTCTCGTTTATCAGAAACTGGGTAGAACAGAAGATTCGTCGCCACCTGGCTCGAGCTCGGCAGCGCCGAGGTTTCGGTGGAAGCGGTGGAGTAGGCGATGGCTGTACGAGGAACTTGAACTTTTCGATGCGTACAAGGTCAAGTACTATCAGCCGAAGTCGAAAG
The DNA here is from genome assembly GCA_029260825.1 of Planctomycetota bacterium. GTDB lineage: Bacteria > Planctomycetota > JACOTG01 > JACOTG01 > JAJDCM01 > JAJDCM01. The sequence goes on from JAJDCM010000261.1 coordinate 27,515, forward strand.
CGGCCCCAGCATGATGGGCTTCATAACCCTTGACAAGAAGTGTGCAGGAGCGCGTAGTGCGGGAAATCCGCATGCTGCGTGCGAGGAGGCGGGGGCTGGATAACGGAGCTACGGGCAACCCTAAACGGGCACGAAGGGAGAAATCCCGGATACAGCCAAGTCGGTCCTTCACAGTGCAGACCCGGACGTAATCCACTGGTTGCTCATCCAGTCTTCGTCGGTGCCGGAACTCAGAGCTATTTCGTAGACGTGGGGGACCTCGACGGCGATGACGATCCCGACATCGTTTCGGTGGGCTTTATTTCGGATGACGTATCATCGATCCTTGTCGAATGACGCCTCTGACTTGTATTTACGTAGACAGGATGATTCATGAATCAGACTTACGATTCGATGGTGCACGAGGCCGCGCGTCGACGGATGTCGAGACCCAGTAGCGCGCTGTGTTTCAAGCGGGCATCACGCGCGCTGCTCCTCGGTTGCACCTTGATGTGCCAGCCTCTGTCTGCCCAGATTGACTTCCAGGCGAGCCGAAACACCTTGACTCTCACCACGTTTCCGGCTGATCTTTTTTCGCTCGACTTCGACGAGGACGGAGTCGTTGACCTTGTGTGTCTTGAGCTCGCCCATCCAGATGATTTCTGGACGTTTTACAAAGGGGTGGGTGACGGGACTTTTGTATCCCCAACTAGTGGCGCAATCTCGTTGGCCACAGAGGGCGCAGGAGCTCTTGGAGACGTGGACAACGACGGG
>JAJDCM010000262.1 GCA_029260825.1 Planctomycetota bacterium
GAATTCGGCGTCCGAGGCATCATGGGTGGTTCTCGCCTTCAAAAGAAGATCGACCGTCCCCGGATCCTTGATCAACACGAAGAAAAGAAGAACAAGCGAAAGCAAGAGGAGAGGAACCGTTACCGTCACCAACATCTTCCAGGCCGGTGGGTGGACAATCCTTGAGAGAGCAAGAAAAGCCGCTTCGGTGTCAGGCCAGCGTTCTTCCCGATCCTTTTTGAGACATTGATCGATAAAGCGGGAAAGCCCACGAGAAAGCCCAGGGACCTTCATGGTGGCCAGAGTTAACGGCGGCTGTTCACAATGAATTCCCAACCAATCAATGCGGTTCGCGGGAGGATCGTAAGGAAATCTACCGGTGAGAAGCAAGAACCCCATGACTCCCAGGGAGTAGAGATCCGAGCGTCCGTCCAGATTGAGAAGATCCAGGTCTCCTCGAACATGAGCTGACTGTTCCGGGGATGCGTACTCGGGCGTGCAAGAGCGGCAGACCCGAAGAAGCCGTCGAGTTCCAGTGCCCATGCCGGTATTCCGACCGCCCGTGGAGGGATGAGGGCGAGATCGAGAAGCAATGCTGATGGTCCCGGTGCTCGAGGTTCCGGCTCCGTCCACCGAGCCGCCGGTCACTCCTGAAGCACCTCCTGCGTCATCGGGGTCAACACCCGCGACCTGCCCGATCCCAAAATCAATGACCTTGATCAACTCATCCGGCTGCCCCGACCGGAGGACGAAGACGTTCTTGGGTTTGAGATCCAGGTGAAGGATCGACTCGGACTCGGAGAGATGATGGGCATGGCGAAGCGCCGAGAGAACCTGGAGAAGAATTCTCCCCACCCGATCGGGAGCGAGCTTTTCCTCCCGAAGAAACACGTCCTGAAGTTCCTCCCCATCCAGGAACTCCATCACGAAGTAGTAGGTTTGATCCTTCCGAACGTCAAATACTTTCCAGTCGACGATGTTGGGATGACTGAGTTTGGTGAGCCGTCTGGCTTCTTCCCTGAAATTCTCGAGATCAACTCGACGCTTTCGGCTTGTTGTCAGAACCTTGATGGCGACCCGGTTTCCCAGGGCCAGATCTTCGGCCTCGTAAACGGCTCCGAACCCTCCCCGCCCGATCTCTCGAATGACCCTGTACTTCCCGCCAATGGTCTCGCCGACCAGATCACCCTTCTTGACGGAGCGTCTCTGGATCAAACCCCGCATCTTCCGATCGAGAAGATTCGTTTCCGGCGCGGCCAGGAGGGAAACAGTCCCCAGAGATCGACCCTGGGGAAGGGCAATGGATCGGGTCACCTGAGCAAGATCAAGCTCCAGTTTCTTTGGATCCAGTTCCCCGAGAGTCTTTTCGTCGACGAAGACCAGAGTCCCGCCGACCTCTTCTTTTTCGGGAACATTCTTTCTTTTCGGAAGGTCCACGGTCCCTTCCCCGGGCGCCGCGGTTTCCTCCGGAGAGCCAGTTTCTGGAGATCGGAGATCCAGGGTTCCTTTTTGGACGGGAGGAAGGGCGTGAGTCTCGCCCTGTCCCTCGATTTCCGGGTGCTCTTCAATCTCGCCCGCCTGCTCTTCAATCTCGATGGTAGCGGCTATTTTCTCATGGAGGGCGACTGCATCCTGGGCCTGGTCGGAAGAAGCAATAACGACTCGCGGCGACGGGACCGTAGCTCCGGCGCCTCCCGAAGCGGCTACATTTCCCGCCTGAAGAGCCTGCTCGATCCGTTTTGCGACCACCAGACCCGGGTTTCTTTCTCCACCCTGCCCCAGGAGAACCTCCTCCTCCCGTGACAGGTGATCCGAATCAAGCACCCGTCGAAGAGCCGTCAAAACCTCCGGGTTTCTTCCCAGCTCCTCTTCGGCCCGGCCCATATCTTTGGCGATCTGGGCCAAAAGGAGCGCCTCCAGAGGCTTCATGCTCATCTTCGGCTCCGGTCTGTGCGGTTCTCAGCCAGTGCTCTTTTAGTTGAGAGGCTGGCATTACGAACACCCAAGGAAATGGGAACCCATCCACCTTTAGAATGCAACGAAAATTCTCCGGTTCGGGGATCCCGGGTTCTCCCTTGCATTCAAGGCTCCTGGTTCGGAAACTTTGTGGGTTCAAAAGGAGGTTTTCATGATCCGCTACCTGCAAACTACAACATGTTGGTTAAGCCTCGGGATTCTTGGTCTTCTCGTATCGGGATGCCGCTCCTGGCAAACCGCCCGGGATGAAGTCGTTCAACCCATCCAGACCCTCCTCCACCGGGACTATCCGGAGGCTGTTGAGGCTGGGGGCAAGGAACATCTTCAGCCTCTCTTTGTCGGCTCCAGCAGCAACCTTGGGCCAACTCTGGAACTTCTTTCCCACTTCTCCAGGGTCGAAGATGCTCGAGCGGTAATTCAGCACGCTACGGAAAATGGCGACCAAGTGAGGGCAGAGCTCCACATCCAGGTTGAGGGAGAAGATCCGGCTGGAAAAAAAATTGCCGTCCTCCAGGAAAAAATCCTCCACTGCAGTCGCGCAAACGGTGAATGGAAGATTGATCGGGATGAGTCCAAACCCCTGACCATCATTCCGACTCCTGGAGCTTCCTTCTCAAGCGAGGGCCCACAAAAAGGGCTCATCTTCAAACACGAGATTCCTCAGGTTCCCACTCCGGATGGAGAGATGAAGAAATTCGTCCTTGGAGCCGGTGCGGCGGTCGCTGACATGGATGGGGATGGCTGGGAAGATGTGATTCTCGCGAGCGGCAATCGGGTCCGGCTGTTCCGCAATCACGCCGGGAAACTCGTCGACGAATCAAAACTTTGGGGACTCGATTTCGAACACAAGGGTGCTCTCACCGTAACCCTCCTCTTCGACTTTGACAACGACGGT
>JAJDCM010000263.1 GCA_029260825.1 Planctomycetota bacterium
CACCTTGGCCGGCCCCCCGACAACATGACGCACGAACACCGTCTGCTTTCCCCCCCTTCCCTTCTCTTCCTCAGATTCAATCGAAAGGAGTGGATGGCATGCTCTTTGCGGTTGTTGTGCTTCAGGTGAATCGAACGCCAAAGAGGATTCAACAACACCTTGAAGAAGGAGAGAACAATGAGTCTCAATCAAACCAACAGGAAAAAGAAGTGCTTTGCCGCCCTGGCCCTTGTCAGTGCCGGTGCACTCCTATCAACGATCGTCCTGACCTTGTCCCCGGCCGCCTCCCAGGCGGACTCTCAGCTGTCGTCAAGTGCTCTTCTCACCGCACGCAATCTATCCGCAGTTTTCTCTCACACCGCCAAGACACTGCAGCCATCCGTGGTAAGCATCAAGAGCACTCGCAAGATTCCCGTTCGCGCCCGAGGAAACTTGCGCTCACCCTTTGACGATCTCTTCGGGAGAAACCCTTCCAATCCGTTTGGTGGAGGAGGTCTCGATCAACTTCAGCAAGGACAAGGAAGCGGCGTCATCGTGAGCGATGACGGAACCATCCTCACCAACCACCACGTCATCGAAGGTGCACAAGAAATCATGGTGCGTCTCACGAACGGCGCCGAATATCGAGCAACACTCCTCGGGTCCGACCCCAAGACCGATCTTGCCGTTCTATCCATCGAAGGAGAAAACTTGATCCCCGCCCGGCTTGGAAACTCTGACGAGGTCGCCATCGGTGAGTGGGTCGTGGCCGCCGGCCATCCATTTGGCCTCTCGACTTCGATCACATCGGGTATCGTGAGCGCCAAGGGGCGCGCGAACGTGGGCATCGTCGAATATGAAAACTTCATCCAAACCGACGCGGCAATCAACCCGGGCAATAGTGGAGGCCCTCTGGTAAACCTCGATGGAGAGGTCATCGGCATCAACACGGCAATTCTTAGCCGATCCGGCGGATCCATGGGAATAGGTTTTGCGATCCCCATCAATCTCGCCAGGTCGATTCTCTCCCAGATCGTGGAAGACGGCCAGGTCGTTCGCGGATGGTTGGGCGTGGTCATCCAGAACCTCACGCCGGAGCTTCGAGATTCCTTTGGCTTCAATCAATCGTCGGGAGTCTTGATCGGAGACGTAGCCCCGGACGGCCCCGCGGAAAAAGCAGGGCTCGAATCGGGTGACATTCTGGAGAGCTTCTCTGGCAAGCCGGTGATCGACATCAATGACCTACGCTCTCAAGTTGCCCGGACCCGACCAGGAGTCGAAGCCGACGTCGTCATCTTTCGCGAGGGTTTGAATCGCACTTTGACGGTAACGGTGGGCGAACTCGCGGGCTCGCAAAAGAAAGTGTCGCCCAAAAAGACCAGCGCCTCTACCGCTCTTGGGATGACTCTCCAGAACATGCCTTCTCGCGCTCTGGGAAAGTCGGCCAATCCCCGGCCCCAAAAGGGAGTCCTCGTTGTCGCTGTCGATCCCATGAGCCCGGCGTCACGGGCGGGCCTTCGCGCCAATGACATCATCGAATCCGTACAAGGCGAGGCGATTGCAGACATCGAAGAATTCCACGACGCTCTTTCCCGACAAGACCGGAAGAGCGGAGTAAGGCTGGGACTTCGCACAGGTGAGTATCGACGCTTCGTGGTTCTTGAACCGGCAAACTGACAGAACCATCAACCACTCCTGGGGTGGACGTCCCCCCACTCCAGCGGCGCTGCGCCAGGTATTGCTGCCTGGCGCAGCGCTCGTGTCGATTCCGCATGGATCCCGCCCCTCGAACACCCCTCCCGAATCAAGGCCGATTTCAGGAACCAACAAAGGGTGAAAGAGTCAGGCCACGTTCCACCCGACGGACCGCCTCGCCATGACACCTGGCGAGATCCGGGAACGCCTCGGGGTGAATACAGGCGGCCAGAATCTCCAAAGACTCCACCAAGCGGGGCCCGGGTCGATTGAAGTAAGCATTCCCATCGGCAACAAACACGGGAACGCTGCGCTCCCCTGTCCATTTTTCCCAGGGAAGCCTGGAGCCAAGAAGATTTAGCTCCCTCGTTGTTCGCGCAAGATCAAAGCCGCACGGCTTGATCAAGACGATATCGGGCGCAAGCGCTTCAAGATCGCTCAGTGTCAAAGCCGGTGAATGTTGCCCAGGAGTCGTAACAAGGGGTATTCCTCCCGCGAGCTCAACAAGCTCGGGCATCCAGGTTCCTCCGATCATGATCGGATCCAGCCACTCAATGGTCAGGACTTTGGGACGATGCCCCAGGGCTTTCGCCTTCTCGCCGAGAGCCGAAACTCGCCTGGAAAGTTCCTGGGCTACCAGCTCCCCTTGCTCCCCTCGGCCGATAGCATTCCCAACTCGCCTGACATCATCCCACACATCCGCGAGGCGCGTGGGCTTGCAACTCACGACTTCGACATTCTCGCAGCCAAGCTCCGCTAACGCGTGACGAACATCGTTGATAGACACCGCACAAACATCACACAGGTCTTGAGTCACCACGACATCGGGAGAAGCCTGGCGCAAGAGATCAATTTCGATCTCATACACCGCAAGGGCGTCTCGAAGAATCTCTTGAACCGCTCGGTCAATCTCACCACTAGCGAAAGGAAGCGCGGTTCGAGTTCGAGTCAATACGGGCAAGCCCTCAAGCCCAGGCGGGTAGTCGCATTCGTGAGAAACGCCAACCAGATCTTCGGCACCACCCACTGCGGCGACAATCTCGGTTGCTGAAGGCAGCAGGGAAACAATACGCACGGTATTCTGTTGCTCCTATGGAAGGACGACATCCGGTAGTACTCTGGGATTAGCCTTATCGCTCCCGGCCGACCGGATAAATCCGCCAGTGGTCGTCGTAAAAAGGAGTGCGGCTGTACAGCCACTGAAGCCGGCGACGAGGGCTATCTCGAAACTCGGGTTCGGCGGCAAGCTTTGCCTCGAACTCTTGTTTGAGCTCCGGATCTTCTTCTAGCATCCGATCTCCGGTGGGGCCCATGACGTAGGACTCAACGTACTCGGTACGAGTCAGAGTCTCCAGGAAAAAGCCCCACTGAAAGAACGAGTCTTCCGCCTGAGGCTCCAGCAACAAGATGACAAGATCTCCCAGGGGTTGATCGGTCGAGACCCGCACGCTTCCCGTGGGATAAGTCATTGTCCGGGTTTCCACCTCCACCGGCGAGCTCACCCGAACCCTCCCCTCAAAGGCACTACTGGCAAGTTCCGGCCTCGTGAGCCGCGACACTTCAACATTCACTTGCCGAGGACGAGTGATGGTCAAAAGCTCCACTCCGTGCCACCGCAAACGATCCAGCACCTCGGTCCAGACCGGGGGAATCCAGTAGGCGGCAGGTCGATCCACCACGAGCTTGGGTTGCTTCGCCACGAAGTAGGGAACTTCCAGGGTCACCGGTTTTCCGGTCCACTCCACCACATCGCCACCCGCTGCCACCGAGTGGCGCATCCGGGATTCAATTCCGAGAAACTCGACCTTTGGGGGCGGTTCCTGGGCAACCTGAAAACTGAGGGGAACGGTCTTTCTTCGCGAACTTCTATCGGCGGAAATTGCCTCTCGTAGAGACGCGACATCTCTTCCCGCGGTCCGCAACGCGGACTCAAGAAAGACATAGGTGCCAAGAACCCTCTGCAAATACGGCTTCAAGGAGTGATTCTCGACCAGGACGGTAGGAAGATGAATCGTGTCTCCATAACCATTGGAGAACCTGGGAGAGGCCGTCCATCCAAAGATCCCCTTTGTCATCTCGGCTGCATCGGTTGCGAACACAAGCGGACCTGGAATATGACCCTGGCTCTTGAGATCTCGATCCACCGCAGGCTTCAGATTGTCATCGAGCCACCTGGCAATGTTCGGAGAATAACCATGAGTCCCGGTATATCCGTACGTGATGTCGTATTGATAATCCGCACCATCCGTCACGTGAAGATCCAGATACAGGTCCGGCCGCCAGATCTGCAAGGCCTCGAGCATGATCTTCATCTCGGGCGTATCGATCTTGGCGTAATCTCGATTCAGATTCAGATTCCGGGCCGTCGTCCTCCAACCCATTTCATGGGGGCCACGTTGATTGATCCTTCCATATCTGGAGCGACGCTCGTGACCGTCCACATTGAAAATGGGGACGAACAAGAAGTTCGCCCGGGAGAGAATATCTCTCTTTTTTCCCTCCGCGATGTCACGGAGGAGCATCAATCCCGCATCTTTGCCATCGATCTCGCCGGCGTGAATCCCGCTATGGGCAAAGACCGTAGCCTTTCCTTCCGCGGCAAGCGCCTTCGGTGTGAACACCCGTTGCTCCGACCCGATGACCATGACGATGTCTCGTCCTTCGGGGCTGGTCCCAAGAGTCACCATCTCGAGGACATCGGTCCTGGCCACCAGCCCTTTTACCCACTCAATCGTCTCGGCATGGCCCGGTGATTCAATCCCCCCACTCTTTTCAAACGGGGTAGCCCGGGAGTCTTCTTTCGGGAGAAGCAACTCGAGGCTCTTTCCCGACCAGGGCACATTCGGAGGCAAGATCGACGGGGCGGGAGGATCCGGGACCGAAATGGGAACTCTCTTGCTCGAGCCCTGAGCCTTCCCAGGTTGGGTCAGAAAAAAGAGCCCGGCGAAAAAGCCAATCGCCCCAATAGCCCCGATCACTCCGACATGCCTTACCCGATTAACCATTCCTGTTCCTCTCATCATTCCTGCGCTTTCAGGGATTCAATGCGCTTTCGTAAGTTCTCATTCTTGCCATCAAGCTCATGAGCCCGCTCATAAGCTTCAAGGGTTCCTGGTCGATCCCCCCCGGCGCTACGTGCCATGCCAAGACCGATCCATCCTGAAACATTGGACGGATCTCCGTGCACGGCACGCTCAAGACACTGTCGAGCCTCGGCAAGGAGTGCAACACGGATTTCAACACCCGGCTTCAGGTGCTCCCGCAGGATGAGCACACCCAGGTTCAGGTTTGCCTTGAAGTCATCCGGCTTCGCCTTCAACACCCGGCGATAATATAAAAAGGCTTCATCGAGAAACTCCTTCTTCTTCGGGTCGCCCAGCCCCACACTCTCGGCGATCTGCTCTCCGACCCGGCCGAGACCGAACAGGATCTCCGTCGAATCCGGTTCAAGGTCAAGAGCCTTCATCAGGTTCACCCTCACCGAGGGGAACTCCCCGGCAGAGCGAAAACTTTGGGCCGCAAGCTGATACGAGTTGGAGCGAAGCTTGGCAGCCTCTTCCTCCTGAAAGGGGGACCGATGCAACAAAAAAAGGAGGCCAATCATCACTCCCACGACTCCGGAGAACGGCTTCCACTCCCTGGTTCTTGCCAGCTGAATCATCCACTCGACACCTCTCCCGGCAAAAACAAGGAGAGCTGGAGCCAGGGGGACTCGAAAACGAGCATTGACAAAAAACGCAACGAGAAGCAGCATCCCGCAAACGAGAAACAGGAGAGGAAATAGCTGCTCTTTCCCCCCGCTCCTCAAACCCTGAAAGCATCCAAGAAGCGCAAGGGGAAAAAGGAGGCCCCAGCTCAAGAAGCTCAACCACAACACCGGGGAGAATTCCCGATAGACCTGTCCATCGATGACATTCGGAACCTCGAAAGCCGCAACTGAAAGCCAGGCTTTTCTGAGCAGAATGCGGAAAGATCGACTCGGATCCGCCTTCATCTCCACAAGGGCACGCCGCAACCAGTAGGATGATACTTCCTCGGGGCTCAGCACGTTGCCCGCCGCCTCGTTGGCGATTGAACGAGCATCCTCCATCATCTCAACCCGGGTTCGCCTTACTCCCGCGGGAGCTCGCCAGATTCCGTTGGCCCCGTCACCGTTGCCGATATAGAAATTGACTCCACCGTTGCTGGCGACCAGAGTCAAATCTCCGGTCACCACCACATTCCGGATGGCAACCGGTAATAGAACGAATCCGAATCCCACACCGAGAAGGACCAAAGATCGGATCCTCTCCGATTTCAGGAGAATCACAACCAGCCCGAGGCAAACAGGAACAAAAGCCAGATTCTGGGCTCGGGCCAGCGTTGCAAGACCCAATAGCACTCCCGCGGAAAGCAAGATTGGCTTCGTTCTTTTCTCCATCGCCACCACAACACAGAGCAAGAAGGCGGCGTTGAGCAAAGACGCAAGGGAAGCCGGCACCATTGCACACGAGTACAAAACAAAGGGTCCGTAAAACCCGGCAAGGATTCCGGCGGCGCGCCCCGAAAGCTCGCCAAACAATCGCTTCGCTAGCCAGTAAACGAGAACCGGGGTGAGTCCCGACAGGAGGCCCGAGAAAAAAATCGCCGTTGAATGCCCACCGGGCAGGCCATCCAGACCGGCGAGAAGGTAGGGAAGAAGGGGCATCCCGTCGAAGGGCCCGTTCCCCAGAAGACCCTGGGTTCGAATCGAGTCCGCCCAGGTCCGGTAGAACTCCTCATCAAGGTTGGAAAAATCGAGAAGAGGAGCCGCATTCTGCTGGAGCCAGAAACCATGAGCCAGACGAATCGATGCAGAAATAGCAAAGAGAATCCACGCAAATCGGAAACCCGAGTCAGCTGATGAGCGGCTCTCCCCGGATGCAGGATCGCGCTTCTCCCCTACCGCTATCTTTTTCTTCGCTTTCGTTGGATGCCCTCTTTCGTGTCCTTCTGCTCCGGATCATCTTCCTCTTCGAGATAACCCAGAGCCTTCAGTTGCTCAACCCGGCCCGCGTCATACTCGGTTTGAATCGGGGTTGGATCCTGAAGACTGACTCCGGTTTCCTCGTAGGTCTCTCGATAGGAAATCTCATCCTTTCCTCCTGGCCCCAGAAGAATCGGGAGAACCTTTCCATCCATGTCTTTCGCCACCGAAAGACCCAGAGCATGAAGGATCGAGGGAGCCACATCGTACACCGAAGCTCCCTCAATTGTCGCTCCAGAAGGAACCGACCCTCCAGCCATGAGAATGACCCCGGGTGGCTTGGATTGATAGTGGGTCCCGGAAATATTCGGACTATCATTCCGCCGCCCCGCAACAAAGCCGTGATCCGAAACCACAACCACGAGGCAGGTCTTGCTTGCCTCTTCAAGAAGAGAACCGACTGTCTCGTCAATGAAAGTGCAGTAGCGATCAATGACCTTTCCGTACTTCTTCTGTTCAACAGGATCAACCGGAGAATCCCATTGCTCGGGAAAGCGATACTTCCAGAGGTAATGGGAAGCGATATCGATCCCGTTGAAGTAGGTCGCGACAAACGAAAAAGACTGGCTCGATCGAACTTTATCTAGCACGCGACCGTAGGCCTTATCTCGACCATAGACCAGGGTGAGTTCATAGAGAGGGTCGTGAAGGCTTTCCTTCAGTTCATGAGGTTCCGAATCAGGAAGGAACCGACGAAAAACCTCATCAGCAAGGCCCTCCGGCATCACCGCATCGGGAAGAAGCTCCGTTACCAGATCCTGCGGATACGTCTGACAGGGAAGATCTCCCCCCGCTTCCGAGAGCTTCAGCCAGACATTGAATCGGTTGTACATCAGACGATCGGAGACCATGACCCCCGAGACCTCCTCGGCCGGCCAGGTCGTCCACCAACCCACCGATGCGACGTCTCTTCCCGCATCGCCGATGATGTTCCAGAGGGCTTTGCAGCGTCTCGAGTTCGTGGTAAACGGGATGAGGCTTGGCTTCCCATCCGGCCCCCTGGGTCCCGGGGCCCCGAAGTGATTGATGCCATGCTTCTCAGGGGTCTTTCCGGTAATCACCGACGACCAGATGATCGGCGAGTAAGTCGGAAGCAGAGTTCCTAGCTTTCCCGAAGCACCCCGCCTGATGAAACGGGAAAGATTGGGGAGAGATCCGTCCTTGATCAGCGGGTCGAGAATCTGCCAATCCAGGCCGTCAAGACCGACCAGAAGCACCTTGGTGACCGGAGGCTCCCGCTTCACTCCGCAAGAAGGAATCGTGCAAAGAAGAACGAGAAGGGAGGAAAGGAGAGGCAGAACCCTTCCTGCCCCTTCCTGGAGCGTGCATCGTCTCTGAGAGTCTCGGTCGCAAGCCATCTTCAATCCGGGAGTTGGGGTTTCTTGCGGGTTTCATCGCCTTGGAATCGTTGGACTCGTCGGTCCCTCATCGGTTCGATCAAACTTATATTCCGATCGAACCTCGGGTAAAAAGCAGGTCAATCCGCAGGTTTGACGAAAGTCCACGCCCTCAATACCCGCAAATTGACCGGGTTCACCAGCCTCAGATAATAACGAGTCGGATACATGTGACGCCACGTTGTCTCGGATAAAGTAAAAGTCTGCCCCCGCACGATTCCTCCGACCGAAAGATCGAACGACGGTGTCCCGGCCATCGCTATCAAGCCCTCCCCGGACTCATCCAGAGGAAGGTCTACCGTAGGCGCCGATTCAAGCTCACCGAGCTCGTCAAAATGAACCCCATCGTCATCCTTCCGGGGCATCCCCTCCAGCCGTTTCCAGAGGCTTCTTGCCAGAGAAAGCCCGGCCCGGCCATAGTATCTGCGGTAGTAGATCTCTCGTGACAGAGCAAGCTTTCGAAACGCCTCGCTGAGCCCTTGGTTGGCACTCACACTGTAGAAGTGAATCAGCTCGGCCCCGGGATGATAAACCAACCGAAGCTTGGCGCGCCGCACCCGCCGGCACCAATCCGAGTCTTCAAAATACAGGGGATAAATCGGATCGGGGGGACCGACAACATCGAGAATGCGCCGGCTGGTAAGCAGGCAACATCCGGTCAACATGCTCGCCTCTTTGGGTGAGCTGGCCGTCCAGCAATCTCGCATCGAGCCGGTCCGGAACCGATCGGCAGCTCGGGCGATCCATCGGAACTTTCGGCATCCAAGGTCAACAAGGAGCTCGGATAAACCGGGAAGTCGATGGGGAGGATGAATGAGAAGCCTCTCCTCATCTAACCAGGCTCGCGGGGTCACTGCCCCCACGTCCGCCGACTGGTCAAGAAATCGACAGAGAGTCGCCAGCGCACCGGGCAAAAACCGCACATCCGGATTCAAGAAGCAGATCTTGTCTCCCGAGGCTTCCTCAAGTCCTCGCACCAATCCGGTTGAATAGCCCGGATTATCGGGAAGAAGAACAACTTTTACTCCGGTTCGCTCCATCGCCTGAATTCTTTGCTGTTCTTCGGTCGAAGAGAAGTTGTCAACGACTACAACTTCGATTCCATCGCCGGGGCGAGTGAGAAGAGTCTGCTCCTGAATGCTTTCACAGCAGATGCGAACGTAATCCGCGGCGCCGTAGTTGACGATGATGACGCTGAGGATGGTCGACACAGGAGCCAGCTACCGCTTCCCTTGAGCTCGAGCCAGCTCGGCGCGAAGGTAGGTGTTCACGTTGTCAAGCTCCACCACCCTCCTCATGAGTTCAAGAGGCTCAAACCGAGAGTAGTTGTCGAGCATCTTTCGATGCCTGGCATCAAGGTCCGTCACAAAAAGGCTTCGCTCGCCGGTGGGATCTTCTTCTCGAAGCTCAACCGTGATTTCCTGGAGATGATGGATGTTCGTATGCCGGGAAACTCGCTTGAGAAGATCGACCCCCGCCAACTCGTTCAGCTCGGCGTCCAGGAAAGCGACCACCTGAAGGCAAAAACGATGAATCACGATCGTCGAGATCGGAATCCCATCGGATGGCGGGTGGGCAGAAGCATTGAACTCGCGAGAAAAGATGATCTCTGAGCCGAAACTGTGGGCACGGCTTCCGTCTTCGTTCTCTCGGTGCCTGCGCTGAATGGCGTCCGAATAGCCGGCTCTCGCCTCCGAAACGGAAAGAGAATCCACCATGCGCTGAACATGGTGAATATTGTAGAGCTGCTCGGGTTCAAGGAACGCGATGTACTCCCCCTCCGCCTGAGGAAGAGCGTGGTTCATGAGATCGATGGTCGATGCATCTTTGGCGACCTCGATCACTTTCAACGGTGATTCGAGATGAATCCGTTTGGCAAGCAAGTCTGCCGCCTCTTTGGAACGGACCGCGACCACGATCTCGAGGGGGCGATAGGTCTGATTGATGACCGAAACGACCGATTCCTCCAGGAGTGTATCGTCGTCCGAGCCGGCCACCACAACGGAAACAAGGGGACGCAAGCGTTCGTTCGCAGCCGTAGCCGGTTCCTCGAGGGCGTCTCGGCTTTCCCCCGCCGCCAGCCTGGAAACTCGATTCACCCATCGCTCACGCTGTGCTTCCATGGAAGGAAGAAGAACCGCGCCCGTATCTCCCTTTCCCCTCTCTTGCAGTTGTCGGGCAAGTGCAAGATTGTGCTCAAGCTCCGGCGTTCCTCCCCCCAGGCCGGCGACCTTTTCGAAGGATTCGATGGCCTCCTTCAGCATGAGGAGCCGGAGCTGAAACAGCCCCAGGACATGCCAGGCTTCCGGGTCATTGGGAAGCTTGTCCGTGGCTTCGATCGCATCGGAGAGTGCGTATTCACAGTTCGCCTTGAAGTAGAGATTATTATAGGCGAACAGGAGATGGGAGATCCCCGCCTGCACCCGGTCCGCGTAGTCAAAATCAAGGGGGCCCGGTTGCCGCGTAATCTCCGCTTCAAGCCGATCCTCGAAGACGAGTTGAATGTTGAAGATGTTGTGGAAGTTCTCCCGTCCCAAGGTGTCGAAGCTCGCATCATTCAAGACGTGGGCGTGCATGAAATTCCGAAAAGGCGACTCGACAAAGGGCCTCGGTTCGAAGTTCAGCTTCTTGCCAACCTGGGTCACCATCCAGCGATGAGAGGGGTTTCCGAGCACGAACTCAGAAAACAACCGTGGCATCTCCACGTAGCCCCGGCGAGATACTCGCGAGAGCTCTGCGGCGGCCTTTTCCGGGTCGACGCAATGCTCCATGACATGGGAACAAAAGACGAAGTCGAACTCTTTTTCCTTGAAGGGCAAATCCTCGATGGCGCACTCGACGTATTTCTTCCCCTTGCGAAAGAGGATCGGTGCACCATTGCGATTCGAAGTATCGGAGAAGGTAAGGTCGGTGATGACGTCGGCGCGCTCGAACTGGTAGAAGCCGCCTCCTACCTCAAGAACTCGATCGCCATCCTGAATACCGAGCATCTGGACCATATGGGCCGAATTTCGAGTTGGATAATGCTCGCCAAAGAAGTTTTTATTGGCCATGGATCTTCAAGGATCTCCAGAGAAACGGGCGGTCAAATGCTGCGCATCGTTCTCGGATTATAGGGCTTCCACTTTGGATTCTTCGAAGATCCACTCCACGTCTCCGCGGAAGATCCCGACCTCGTACCCGTCGTGCTCGACTTTGAACTCGACAATATCGACCATTTGATCGAGGGCCATCATCGAATGCTCATCGGCAATAAACACAGAAATCGTGAACTCCCCCGCCAGGAGCCGGAGCTTGTTGATGCGAAAGACTGCATAGCCGTTCTTCTCGACCGGCACTCCCTCGTGAAGGCTCGAAGACCCGAAACACTGGATGTCATCCATCCGGTTGACGCTCACACCCAGATTGAAATGAACGCTATGATCCGGTATCTCGTACCAGATCTTGACTTCCACGTCCTCGCCGGACTTGACGACCTCGAGATCCTCGTCCGAACCCGTTCGAGTCAGGCGCACTTTCGTGAGAAATGGAAGATTCTGTCGACGCTGGCTCTTCTCCGTTCCTTTTTGAACATCTTTTCGGGCGACATCGCGAAAGAGCTTTCGCTCGTAGTTCGCATATTCGTTGGTCACCTCGATCGGGTTCCCGTCCATTTCCACCTGGCCGTCCCGGATCCAGATGACCCGGTCGCAGATCTGGCGGACGTGATAGAGGCTGTGAGAGCAAAAGAGAATGGTTCGCCCCGCGTTCTTGAACGAGTGGATCTTGTCGATGCATTTCTTTTGAAAATGCTGATCGCCCACGGCGAGGATCTCATCGATGATCAAAACCTCCGGGTCCATGCTCACGGCGACCGAAAAGCCAAGCCGCATCACCATTCCCGAGGAGTAGATCCGGATGGGTTTTTCGATAAAGTCCCCCAGCTCCGAAAACTGGACGATGTCGTCATAGCGCTCATCGATCTCTTCCTTGGTGAAGCCAAGCACCGACCCGTTGAGGTAGATGTTGTCACGACCGGAGAAATCGAAGTGAAAACCGGCGCCGAGCTCAAGGAGAGAGGACACCTTTCCGTTGACCGCAAAACTTCCCCCGGTCGGGTAGCTGGTGCGAGAAAGGATCTTCAGCAAGGTGCTTTTTCCCGCACCGTTGCTTCCGATGACCCCAAGTGCGGTACTCTTTTCTACCGTGAGATTCACGCCCTTGAGGGCGTGTAGATCTTGATGCAAATGGAGCTTGTTGAAGCTCAAGAATTCCAGCAGCCGATGCATGGACTGGCGGTAGAGCTTGTATGTTTTCGTCAGGTCTTTGCAGACGATTGAATCTTCCATCTCACACCTCGTCCGCAAACTTGTGCTTGGTAGCAGAAAAGAAACCGTACCCCACCGTGAAGACCCCAAGAGCCATCAACACAAACTTCATGAGCTGGCCAAAGTCAGGAATCACTCCCTCCAGGAACACGGAACGATAGCCTTCGGCCACGTACATCATCGGGTTCAGGTTGTAGTAAGGGAGATATTGCTCGGGAACGATCGACATCGGGTAGAAAATGGGTGTCATGAACATCCCGAGGGTCAACCCCAGGCTGACGATCTGGATGACATCTCGGACAAACACATTGAAGGCAGAAAAGAAGTAGGAAAAGCCAAGAGTCAACATCATCCGCAACAGAGCGATCACCGGGAAAAACAGCAATGAAAAGTGAAGCCCTTCTCCCTTCGTCACGACGAGGAGGGAAATCAACAGAATCCCGATTCCGATCAACTCGTTAATGAAGGTGTAGACCAGCACATAGATGGGAAGAATCTCGGAAGGAAACGCCACCTTCTTGATGAGGTTGGCGTTTTCGATGATGATGTTCGTTGAGCGCTGTAGGCACTCGGCAAAAGCCATCCACGGGACCATCCCGCAAAACAGGAAAAAGCCGAATTGGGTCTCTTCTGCCAGGTCCGTTCCGAGCCCCTTGTATCTGGCGGTAAAAATCTTGGCAAAGACAAAGTAATACACCAGAAGCAGGACCACGGGATTGACAACCGCCCACAGACCTCCGAAGACGGAGGAGAGGTAGCGCCCCCTGAGCTCACGCTTGGTCAGAGTCCAGATCTGGCCCCGGCTCTTGAGGACCAATGCCGGGTACGAGACCAGGCGCTTGGTTCCCTTGGTCAAAAAAGCAGCAGCAGTGGTCATGAATGTGAGAACTCTCGTTCAGGAGAAAAAAGGTTGAATGGAGATCGCCCTCCCAACCCGGGCCACGTCGCCGTCGAAACGGATTTACACAAATGCTTGGAGGGGACGGCTCAAAAGGTTCGAAGGGTATCAGATGGACCTATCCTAGTCAATCTGACCCGAGTCAAGGGGAGATGGCTCCAGCTGGCGCTCGCCCTGGTTCTACTGCCCCTTCTCCCGTCCTGCCCGGCAGCTGTCCCCTCCCTGAAGAAGACCACAAACCTTCTTCTCGAGCCAGGTGCGTTCGATGGCACCCACCGGAGGACCCTCACGTTCATCAACAACGTCGACCGGTATTCCCTCAATCTCCCCCCGGGAGAGAGCTCCACGACCCTGAACCCGGTCCAGCTTGGACAAAGATCCCGCCTCACCGTGGGATTAGGCCTCCTTCGCACAGCCTGGGAAACGGCCACGACCGGGGTCGAATTCCGGATTCTCGCCGCAGAAAAGGGCTCGGGGGATCAAGCCCCCCCGGCCGACCATCCGTCCTGGATCCCCCTTGTCGAAAAACTCGTTCATCCCCGGGATAAAGAAGAGGACCGGCGCTGGCTCGACATCGACGTTGATCTCTCCCGCTTCGACAACAAAGAGCTCTTTTTTCAATTCGAAAGCCGGGTCGATCAGGCCCCGAACAGCGTCATCTGGCCGGTTGTATTTTCCAACCCGGAGGTCACCAGCGAATCAGCCCGACCGGAACGGGGCGAGGAGGCTCAGGTCGACCGGATCATCTTCGACCTGATCGAGGGACGAATCCAGGGAGTTTCGGGGCGTCCGGAGGGAGTTCCTCCAGCCGAGCTGAGAGGCCTGGCGGGATCCGAGGACGGGGGCTTCTGGTACCTGCCTGCCCGGCCAGGAGAGAGCTTCAAGCTCCATCTGACGATCGAAGGTAACGCCTCCCTCACGATCGGCGGCGCCATCACCTCTCCGAGGAAGGACTCCTCTTCAAATGCCCGATTCACCGTGACCCTGAACTCGGACGAAACGTCGAAAACCCTCACCTCCCGGGTCCTTTCTCTTGGCAAACCGGAGATCTTTGACGAAGAAGTCGCCATCCCCTCCCCGAGCACTCCCGGCCCCCGCGACATCACCTTGGAATTCTCGGTGAGCTCTTCGATCGGAGCATCTGGCGACAAAGACTCCGATCTCTCCCCGACTGGTTGGACCCGGGCTCGACTCACCACCTCCTATCCCGTCCTCCGTCGAAAAGAATCCCGCAAAACTCCCAGCGTGCTGATTCTCCTCGCGGACACTCTCCGCGCCGACCATCTTTCAAGCTACGGATACAAACGAAAAACGACCCCCGTCCTTGATCAGCTGGCGAGCGGTGGAATTCGTTTCTCAGCCTGTACTTCGCCGGCCTCCTGGACACTCCCCTCCGTAGCAAGCCTCTTCACGGGAACAAGCCCTCCCTCCCATGGAGTGGAAACGATCGGAAGAGCCAATCTGGCCCAGGGCTTCTACACACTGGCCGAGGTCTTTCAGGACGCGGGCTATGCAACAGGTGGATTCGTGGCGAACGGGCTGGTGAGCCACCACGTCAAGTTTGATCAGGGTTTTTCCACCTTCGACAGCCTTCCCAACCGGCGGGCCGAACAGGTGATCGATCGGTTCCTTGACTGGCTCCCCGCTCTTTCAGAAGACGAGGCCTTCCTTGGTTACCTCCATTTCATGGATCCCCATGGACCCTATGCTCCCCCTGAACCCGAGCTCACCAGATTTGCCGAGAAGAACTACTCCGGAGATATCACTCCCGAGTTTCTTGATACGGTTCGCCTCGAGTTCCAGACCCAAAAACGAGAACAGGGAGTCAATGCGGCAACCCAGAAAAATGCCAGAGAACTCGCTGCCAAGGTTCGAAAAGGCAATGATCATTTCATCAATCGCTACGACGGTGAGATCGCGTACATGGACCGGCAAATTGGTCGACTTCTTCAAGAGCTCAAAAAGCGCGGCCGGCTATCGAACACGATCGTTGTCTTTACCTCCGATCACGGAGAGGGCTTCTTCGAACACGGAACCAGAGGGCACGGTAAAAACATCTATCAGGAAGTGGTCGGCGTCCCCCTCATCCTGAGCTGGCCGGGAGAACTGACTCCGGCCGTGTGCGACAGCCCGGTTCAAATCACATCCATCTTGCCGACTCTGTCCTATCTTGCCGACGTGAGAAGGCCCGAAACAACGATCCAAACCAACTTACGAAGCGTCGCAAGAACGGGAGTATCTCCCAAACTTCAATATATCGTGATCGAGTCCGGACGGCTTGGCAAGCATCGGGACGTCGCCATGAATGGAGTCATGCAAGGCCCTTTCAAGTACATCGAGACCCTCGTAGAGCCTCTCCATCGAGAGCTGTACAACCTGAAGGAAGATCCTGGCGAGAAGCACAACCTCCTGAGTGGAACGCCGACATCATCTTCACTGGAAAAGGCAGACTCCCTGGCAGGGTCTCTTGCCGCCTGGATCAAGAAAGAAGAGAGCAGCGCACCGAATACAGCGGCCGCGGATGATCAAACAAAAAAGATGGCTGAGGATCTGGGCTACCTCCACAAGTAGATGACCGGAGCTCCAAGAAGAGCAACAAGGAAGATCTACCGGGTCACGAGGTGGGGATACACGGTAGACAACTGATGGGCGAGAGATAAGTAGGCATTTTGAAACGGTATCCGGTCCACTTCGCCGATCAAGTCAACCTGCTCGTGAGGATCAACCCGAAGATCGTAGAACTCCTCATCGAGGAAGAACCCTCCGGTCGCCGGGGTTACCAGCTGTAACAACTTGAACCCCGCCACATCTCGGATCACTCGCTTGTGCTTATCAAGACGATAAGATCCTGGCGGCTTTCCTTCCGAGTCGGGAATGAAATTCTTTGAAAACTTCTCCGCATAGACGAAGTTACGCAAAGAGTTCGAGACCCCATGAAGGTAGGGAACCATCGAAACCGAATCTCGAAGAGAATGGGGATCTTCCGGAAGAGAAACACCACCCAGCTCCGCGACCGTGGCCAGAATGTCCGTCGAGCAAACAAGCGCCTCGCAGAAACCGCCAACCACATCGTGGGAAATCAGAGGAGACTTGATGATGAGCGGGACGTTGACCCCGCCCTGATAGAGGGTGTGCTTTCCGTGGCGATAGTCGAAGGGTGCAACAAGAGCACTATCCCTTTCGCTCGTAGCATGGCCACCAACCGTTCCGTTGTCTCCCATGACGATGATCGTCACCGGGCCGCTCGGCCCCGTCCCGGGATCTTCCACAGCACAAATCAATCGTCCAAGCTCGCTGTCGACCCACTGAACCATGCATCGAGTATCCGAGGGAATGTCCGAGCCATCGAACGTAGAACTGCATTCCGGGTTGTTTTCCCGTCCTTTACAGGAGGCCGGCTGCAGATTCTCAACCGGAGGTTCAAGAGGACGATGCGGGGCGTTGAAGGCAACGTAAAGAAAAAACGGTTCCCGGAGTGTCTTCACGAGATGAATGGCATCATCCGCAGTATCGACCGTCGCGTAGTCGGACACCAAGGCCTCGCAAGGAGGAGAAGAACATTCATCCTCCTGACCGCTCATGGACCCGGGAACAGGGCCGAGAATGGAGGTGGAAAACGTCTTGGTCCAGAGGTTGTAGCTCTCATGATTCAGGTTGTGCAGGCTCCCGGCATACAGATGAAACCAGGGATGAAGACTCGTTCCCAACGGGTGGGTCAACGATCCGGCAAGTGAAGCATCTGCAAGATGCCATTTCCCGACGGCAGCCGTTCGATAGACGGGCCTCAAGACCGTGGGGATCGTCACGAGCTCGGGAGAAAGTCCTGGGCTTCCACTCGATGTTCGGCTCGTCGTGTTCCCGATTCCGGTCGTGCGAGCATGCTGGCCGGTCAGAACCTGAGCGCGAGTAGGAGAACAGCGTGGATTCGTCCAGGCATTCGTGAACAGCAAACCCGTATCGGCCAGGTAATCGAGAGCCGGGGTCTTGACCGGATAACTCGGGTTCGGGTGGTCCTCGTAAAACCGCTCGTAGGAACCAACCATGTCGACCCCGATGTCATCGATGAGCACGACAACCACGCTGTGTCCGGACGCGGGAAGCCTGCGGGACGAGACCGGGGGCTGTGCCGAACCGATTCCGACGATGACATGCATCATCAAAATCAAGGTAAGAGCACCCCCGATTCGCCTCTTGACCATCTTCACTCCACAACGGGTCATGAACGACTAACCCCTTCCCTCGTCAAGATACGCCCCCAGCCAGTCGTAAACCGCAGACCACCAGAGCTCAGCGTTCTGGGGCTTGCCAATGTGGTGCCCTTCATCGGGAAAATAGACCAATCGAGACGGAATTCCCTGCCGCTGCAAAGCGGTAAAGAGAGCAAGCCCCTCGCCGATTGGACACCGGAAATCGAGCTCGCCGTGCAGGAGGAGCATCGGCGTCTTCATGTTCTTGGCGTGACGGGACGGTGACCATTTCTGGTAGAGATCCGGCTTCTCATAGGGTGTTCCCCCGAACTCCCACTCCGGAAACCAGAGCTCCTCGGTGGAGCCATAGAAGGCTTCCAGGTTGAAGAGACCCGCATGGGAAACCAGACAGCGAAATCGATCCGTTTGTCCGGCAATCCAGTTCACCATGTAGCCGCCGTAGGAGGCTCCAGCCGCGGCAACTCGATCCGGGTCGACATACGGAGCGTGCTGAAGGATGTAATCGAGCCCCTTCATGAGGTCGACGTAAGGCTTCCCGCCCCAGTCACCTGAAACCCCATCCGTGAACTCCTGACCGTATCCAGTACTGCCCCGCGGATTGATCATCGCAACCACGTAGCCAGGGGCGGCGAACATCTGGGCGTTCCAGCGGTAGTGAAAGAGATCGGTCCACGCCCCTTGCGGTCCACCGTGAATGAGGAAAACCATCGGGTACTTTTTGTTGGGGTCAAAAGACGGCGGCTTCAAGAGCATTCCCTGAACTCGATCACCCTCCGCTCCATCAAACCAGAACGACTCGAAGCCATTCATCTCGATCTTCGAAACCCGTTCGTCGTTCGATCGGGTCAGCCTCGTCACCTTGGTGCCATTCGATTCACTGACAAAGAAGTCCAGAGGCTGGTTCATGGATTGACGGCCGAAAACAAGCTGGCCACCGGGAACGATCGTGAGAGAAGAATAGGTGCCTTCCGAAAGGACCCTCTCCACGTCTCCCACCAGAGAAACGGAGTAGATGGACCGGAAGACTTCGTCCTGGGAAACGAAGAGCAACCTTTGACCGTCATCGCTCCAGGAAGGAACCCCCACCGAGCGGTCAAGGCTTCCCGTCAGGCTGACGATGGATCCGGTCTTTCGTTCATAGAGCATGAGTTGGTACCGGTCCGCCTCAAAGCCCGGTCGCTCCATGGCTCGATATGCAATGTAGCGCCCATCGGCAGAATAGACAGGTGCATTGTCGTTGGCCGGATTGGTGGTCAGCTTCTTTGGCTTGCCTCCGGTCACAGGCACGGAAAAGAGGTCATTGTTCGTACTTTTTGCCACCATCGCTTCGGTATTGGCGGCAAAGCAAATCTCCTGTCCATCCGGAGAAAACCCGTAGCCGGGTCCGCCGGAGAGAGAGATGGGAGGGACATCGGCGAGGAAACCTTCGGTGAGATCTTTCGCCTTCCCGGTTTCTGCATCGATCACGAACAGATGGCTGAACTCTCCGTCCTTCCATGACACCCAGTGCCGATAGAGCAGGGAGTCGATGATCTTGGCCTTGCATTGATCCGGAGGCTTGGGGGAAGGAGGTGCGGGAGGAACGCTCCCGCTGACGAGCAAATGTTTTCCGGTGGGAGAAACAACGAGCCCCGAAGCGCCATGCTTGAGCTCGGTCAGTTTGCGGGCCTCTCCTCCTGCGCTGGGAAGCCACCAGACCTGCGCCCCTCCCTCCCGACCCGAGACAAAATAGAGACGAGATCCGTCCGGAGACCAGCGAGGTTGAGACTCGGAAGTGGGGCCATTTGTCAGTTGCCGTGGGCTTCCCCCTGACATCGGAACCGAGTAGATGTGAGTCGAGCTTGAGTTCCCTTCGACGTCCTTCTCGGTCATGGTGAAGACAAGCGTCTTCCCATCGGGCGAAACCTGGGGATCCGAGACTCTCTTCATTCCAAAGAGGTCCTCAAAAGTAAGAGGACGCTTTCCTGCGGAAGTGGCTCCAAGAGGAGCGAAAACCCCAAAAAGACAAAAGACGAGAACCACCTGAAAAAGCGTACGCATCATGACCTGACTCCCGGCTGATTTTCGAACAGTGCAACGGTCAGCAACCACTGAGTCACAAGGCCTCTCGCCTCTGGACCCACCAAAAACTCACTGATAGTAAAACACAGCCCCATCCTTGAATGCGCGACGCTTGGGTAAGAATTCACGAAATCGCGGATTCTCGAGGGTCTTCTTCAAGAAGAAGCGGTTTTGTTTCACCTTCATGAAACCGCCGGCGAAATAAACCCCATCGATCGGGAAGAATTCGTCGCAGAATGGAAGCACGGCATAAATAACGTCCCCCGCCTCATTCCGGTCGAGGTGATGGCGAATCGTCCGCCTCCCCGTCTTCCAGGTGATGGCGTAGGATTGGTTCGAAAAGATGATGGCATCGGGGGCCGTGTTCTCTTCGATGAACTCCATGTGCTTTTGCTCGACGGCCCGGCTCTTCCTTGCGACCGACTTCCCCGCCGCAAAAACGGAGGGAACGTCCGCCATCACACCAAGGATGACCACGAAGACAGCTCCCAGGAGCCGCCCCTCGAAAACTTTCGTGAGAATCCCCCAGGCCACCCCCACTGCCGACATCATCAAAAGAGGCAAAAACTGATAATAATATTTATCAAAATAGATATCCGTCAGATTTACCGGCAACGTGGTCAGGAAAAACGAAACAGCTCCGAGAACAACGAAGGTCCTGAGCCTCTTTCCTGGGGCAATGAACAGGCCCAGAAGAGCCACGACGGGAAGCCAAAATGTCCCCCCGAAGCGAGGAAACTCCGAAAGCAGAGTCGACATGTTGATCTTCCACTTTTGAAAAATCAGCCCCCCATTTTCCCGGGCATAATCAAGGGGCGAGACAAAATCCCGCACCCACGGGAGAGAGTAGTCACTCTTGTTTCCCTCCTCGACCAGGGGGCCGGCCGGCAACAGAAAGTAGGAGTGGAGAGAAAAGAAGGGACTCCCGGCGACCAGCTGATTGCGAATCATCCAGGGAGCGAGAGTGAGAAAGAGACCCAGGCCAAAAGCAGTGGAGGCAAAGATCCACCGTCGAAACCGGGGCCGCCCTTGCGTCCCTTTATCCCCACCGGGGATCAACAAAAAGAGCCAGAAGAAAAAGACGGGCGCCACGAAAAGTACATTGGTTCGAGAAAGAGCGGAGAGACCAAACAACACCCCGGCGCCGAAGAGCCGCCACCCTCCACCGACGCCCTGAAACCGCCAGAGAAGATAGAGCGATCCGGTAAAGAACAACATGACCGCCGGCTCGGATAACCCTGAAGCTCCCGTCTCCAGCAACACACTGTTCAAGCTCATCAACCCAACGATTCCTGCCGCCGGCCATCCCCCCATCGCCCGATAGGCCCAAAGAAAAACAACGGCAGACAAGGCCCCCTGACACAAGATCCCGTAGGCGGCGACCGCTCCTGTTCCCACACCAAGAACCAAGAAACAGGCCGCCATCATCAGACTGGGAAGGGGAAATCGATGCAGGTTGGGCCAGGGTTCTTCGAGAAGATCGTGATCGGCAAGAAACCGCAGATGAAGCCCATAAATGATCTGTTTGGAACTCCAACCGTTCCCCGATGCGATCTCGCGTCCAATCTGAGCGTAATCAAAGGCGTCCCTTCGCCAGAGGTCATCCGCCGCAACGGAAAAGAAAACGGTGATGCAGAGGCCGGTGATGACCGCGGAAAGAAGGGCGAGTCCCATCAACCCTCCCCTTGATAGCTCTCGTTTGGGTGCAGGTTCAAAGGAGAGATCCTCCTGCCGGGAAGAGTCCTGATGCAATGATTCGTCGTACAACTTCAGCTCCCCTCCCTCGATTCAGGCTCGATCCAGACCGGACTTGAGATCACACCCTCCGGGGCACCTTGAGCGCCCGGCACCGTGAAGGCTCGAAGATAGTAAAATCCTTTACCGCAAAAGTCCCCATCTTCGACATCGAACTCAAAGATCTGCTCCGACTCGGGAGCCCGGTCGGTGAGAGGAAGCACCTCGTACTCCCCCTCCTGAAACCGCACGACCTCAACACGGTCAAGATCAAGGGGAGAGGCGATGTGACCTTCGAGCCGGACTCCCTTGCCGGCGAGCCCCGAGATGTTTTCCTTGAGCACGACCAAGGACCCGGCACCTCCGCCCCCCGCGGTAAACTCGAGGAGAATTCTCGGGCCGGAAGTAGCATAGGTTCGCCGGTTCTTCAGGCTGGCGAAGATCGACTCCCTGTCGTTTTGATCCGAAAACACAACTGCCAATCCACCGGTATGTTCCATGGTCGGCAGAACATCGTCCAGACCCGGTTGACCCAGATGGGAGTCGCTCGATCCGAGGACACCAACCCGCTCCCCCCGCTTCCAAACATATTGATAAGACCAGCGATCCTCCGGCCCTTCCTCGAAGCGCTGAAGAAGATCCGCATTCTTGTTGGAGAAGATCTCCCCCACTCGCACGAGGTCAAAATCAAGATCCTCCCACATGTAGTGACGAGCCCACGGGTGAGTCGCGTGAGGAATGGCAAGGACGCGAGGGCCATCCAGGAGCATCTTCATCAA
>JAJDCM010000264.1 GCA_029260825.1 Planctomycetota bacterium
AGGCCATCGTGTGCAGAACCTCCCGGATCCGGTTCAACGAACGCGGCGACAACCCATCCCGGTTCCGCCGCTCCGTAATGTGGTGCGACACCTTGTGCACGGTCAGTTCGTCCAGAAACCCCAGGGGGTGCTCGGCGAGGAAAGTTGCGAGGTAGGAGAAGTCGTTCTGGAAGCTCTTAGTCCACCCAGTAGGTCGCCTGCGGCGGTAGAGATGCATACGCTCCCCAATGGGAAACCTCCTCGTGCAACCTCCAGCCACAGGAACTGCCAAAACTGTTCCTGAGCCGCCGCGATCTGTCACAGTTTGTCACAATCGCGACAGGGGGCAGGATTTGAACCCGCGACCTCCGAAGGTATAGGGAGTTACAAGAGCGGAACGAAAGCGGCGTGTTCCGGAACGGGTGGGGCGGAAGTCGGAATGCATCATGGGGTTGAGGAAGTAGGGGTGGGAGCAAGCCGGAACGATGAGGTCGTGATCGGACCTTATCCCGGAGACGCGGCGAGCACAATATCAGCACAACGGGAAATCAGGGACGAACGACTTGATAGAATCATCCAGGCTTGGCCGAGGTTGCCCGAGGCGGTAAAATGCGCGATTGAGCAACTAGCCCGGCTCCAAAAGTAGAGCCGTGCTTTGGACTCAGATCGCCGTGACGGCCTTACTCTAAACGAGATGTTATGTGGCGTGATGATTTATGGATCGAGCTTCATGGCGGGGCGGAGCCCTAGATTACTGTCGCGGTGCTCGGGCGAGTAGCGGGCACGGTACGCTGTGCGAGCAGCGACGGCGGGGTTGTAGAAAGCCCCGCCCCGAAAAACGCGATCAGGGGCGCCGGGGACAAATCGTTCCCCACTCCCAGGGCTCACCTTTGTCAAGTAGCTTGCATATCCATCGTGGCACCATTCCCAAACGTTTCCGTGGACATCGTGAAGTCCGAATCTGTTCGCTCTGAGGCGCCCGACGGGACAGGTCACCGTGTATCCGTCGTCGAGCCCTCCTTGGTAAACCCAGGAGGGAAAGTTGCCGCTGTCTTTGGCGAATTTGTCAGCGAGATTTGCCGCGCCCTGAAGAGAGATCGCCTCATTTCCGGTTGACCAAACTGTGCTTGTCCTAGCCCTTGCAGCGTACTCCCATTGAGCCTCGGTGGGAAGCGCGAGGTCGAGGCGCCGCATGACTTCCCAGCAATCCTGCCAGCTCACCTGCTCCACCGGATGGAGACTGAAAAGTCTTGTTCTCTCTCCCGGCGGTGTTCGGTCCCAGTCCGTCTGGTAGTCGTTAGCTTGGAAGCGACTCGGGTTCTTGCCAACGAACCGTTCCCACTGACCTTGGGTCAGCTCGTACTTGGATAGGAAAAATGGATCAAGCGTGATTGAATGAACTGGGCCTTCATCCTCATTAGCGTCGGCATCATAGTTGAGCTTTTTCGGATGCTGCCCCTGTGCGCCCATGTCAAACGTGCCGCCCGGAATCAAGACCAAGACAATCCCCGTCTGCTCGGTCAAGATGAGCTTGTCGTTGTCGTCACGCTCGGGAATCTCTCCTGACTGAATGTGCGCAAACTCCCATAGACCAGAAGTCGGATCAGTTCCGATAGGTACGAGCCCAAGCTGTGGCACAATCGCGAGGCCATCGTAGGCGGTGCACTCCTCTCCGTTCGCAATTGCGGCGGTCGCCTCCTCCCACTCCGCGGAGTACATCTCAATCGTCTTGTTCCGGACGGTGCGAGCGAACGCGATACGCTCATCAACGCTTGCTATAGTTCCCACCTCGGGGTTGCGATTGGTGAGGATCAAAAGCCCGTCAACGAGATCGGAAAGAATATCGTGGCGCCACTGCTCCGTTGTGTCAGCGAACTTCCAGCCGGAGTTGCTCAAGGGCTCACCATCGTTCTTTTCCTGGCGTTTATTACCGCCTTCGTGTGAATTGTTGCTCGGCACACTCTTGATTGCTTGTTTTCTCAGCTGCGTGAGGGAGATTTGGTGGGTCATCAGATTGCTGACTAGCTCATTGGCCTTGGCGCGCCAGCGTTTCATATCGCCAATCTTCATGGGGTGAGCAGGCCACAGCTTGTCCGCTTCGACCACGAGCTGTTGAAGGCGCATAATGTCCGAGAGTCGCAAGACTTCGTCGCGCTGGCGTTGCGCCTCTTCTTTCTGTTTTCGCTCTTTTCCCTCAGAAGCAACGGCGGATTTTCTGGCGGCCTCAGCATCAACGGCTTTCCAGATGGCGAGACCGGTGCCGATGGAAAGGGACAGAAATGCAGTCATTAGGCCACCAACAAGCCCTTTGTGACGCCTTGAGAATTTCGTTAGCCGATACCACGTACTCGGTCGTCGGGCATGGATTGGCTTATCGTTGAGATATCGTTCAAGATCGGCAGCAAAAGAAGAAACTGTTTGGTAGCGCCGGACCATCGATTTCTCCAGCGCCTTCATCACGATGATCTCAAGATCGACCGCGAGGTGCCTATCTGTTGCCCGTATTCCTGACGGCTCCTCTTCTTGGAGCGTTCGGACTGCTTGTGAGAGGTTCTTCCCGGAAAAGTTGTGGGGGAGTTTTTTTGTTAGGAGTCGATAGAGAATGACCCCGAGTGAGTAGATGTCAGTCCTTGCATCTACGCCGCTTGCATCGCTGGAGCACTGTTCGGGGCTCATATACTGGAGTGTACCGACTAGAACACCCGATGCTGTTTGACGGGCCAGAGTGCTTTGGTCAGGCTCGGTAGCTCGCGCTAGGCCGAAATCGAGGATTTTCGGCTGACGGTCCTCGTCCACCATGATATTTCCGGGCTTGAGATCTCGGTGGATGTAGCCTTTGTTGTGAGCGAATTGCACTGAATCGCAAATTCGGATGAAGAGTCGAAGCAGCTCCCGGGTAGACGGACTTCTTTTCTCAACAAACTCGAGGAGTTCATCTCCATCTACGTACTCCATTGCGAAGAATGGTTGCTTTCCAAACTGGGTGTCTACAACTCCAGCCTCGAAAATCTGAGCAATGCCAGGATGACGAATTTGGCCCAGAACATGACTCTCAAGTTCGAATCGTCGGAATGCTTCCTCAATTCCATTGAGTAGGGCGCTAGGCTTCACCATCTTTAGGGCAACTCGGCGCATCGGACTCTTCTGCTGGGCGAGATACACGATGCCCATTCCACCCTCATTGATCTTTTCGATAATTTCGTATGAGCCAATTGAGCTGGGCTTTGGGTCAACGGATGGAGTCGGATCTGGTCGCATGCTTTTCGCGGTGAAGAGGAAATCGTCAATCTTTTCTCGGAGTTCAATGCCGCACTCGTTGCGATGACGACAGAACTCGTCGATGTCTGGCGCCTTCCCGTCGTAGTGGGCCTTAATGAACTGATTCAGAGCGCGAGCCATTGGATCATCGGGATTCTCAGGTTCCTGCATCGTTGCGTGGTCACTCATTCAGTTGTCGCGGAGTGACCGGATTCGCTAAGAATGTTCTCGATCCCTTGCCGACGAAGTTGTCCCATAATTTCCGACAATCGTCCCATGGCTCGGTCGTGGCGCATCCTTGCCGAATTTGGTGTCAGTTCGAGTTGTTTTCCGATATCCACGTAGGAGAGATCTTCCCATTCCCGTAGGGCAATTACCTCACGGTCAACGTCATTGAGAAACAAGACGCCGAGCCTCACCCATTCGCTTTGCTCCTTTTTCACCACAATCTTGCTTGGCGTGTCGAGGTGGAGCACGCATTGGGAGTCAAGTGGTTGGTCGTTGTCGGTTCGTCGCTTGTATCGTGTGTAAAAGTTGTGCTTGTCTAGAAGGACGCTTTCTATCACACGAACAAGCAGGGCGGTCAGCAACTTTCCGTTGGTGATTTCGATCTGGGGTGCATAGCGAAGGAATTTGAATACGGCCTCTTGGACCATATCCCCTGACTCTTCTCGTTCGTGAAGGAATTGCCCCAGCCGCTTCCGAACCATACTCCGGATGATCGGCATTTGCTTTTCAAGGAGCGCATTGAGGGCCTCCTGATTCCCGTCGTACCAAGCCTTGAGAAGCAGAGTAGTGTTGTTCCCCGATTCGTTCATGGTGGAACATTAGACGCAATCCGTCGAAAGATCTCAATGTCATGAGCCGTAACCCAAAGCGAAGATCCGAGGCGTGTCTTTGTTCGACACTATTTCAAGGGCAGTTTTGAGCCTTGTTTCCGCTTGGTCGGAAACAGCCACGAGTCCAACGCTACTTTCCTTAGGGCCATTCCCTAAAGAGTTTATGGAACATTGGGAAACGTCCCGAGCCAGTTGCGCAAGTCCCTTGATGTCTTCCATTCCCGGCCCGCTGGGTCCTCATCAGAGCCCCCGGCATGTTTCCACCGACTGTAGCGGGCACGGATTTCTGAGGGGCTCGAAGAAAAAATCACCTCTCCCTGTGTTCTTTCTGGGCACTCGTCGTCTGGTGAGATGAAGGACGACACAGATGCGCGACACGGTCTCACCCTTTTGGTGGCATGACCAGGTGCGCAATCGAAAGCACACGTCCCTTCGCGTCTACGCGGAGGTGTCTCCTGCAGAGCGACCAAGGTGGGGAAGGAAAGAAGGGGAGTGTAGGAGCAGGGCAACAACGAAGCATGATCATGATCGGGGACTGAGGTCTTATGAAGAAGAGGCAATACGAAATTGTTGTTTTTGCATTGGTCGCACTAGTTGCAACGGTATGGATCTCTGCAATCACTTACTTGGTTGGTTGGCTGGCTCGAGGTTCCTCCATCCTTGATTAAGAAAGAGGGAACAAACTGCCTACTCTTAGGAACTGAAAGGAGTTCGATGATGTCGTTCAGGATTAGGAAGCCATTCACAATTGCAATGGTTACTGTGTTGACAATGGTGGCTAGCGCCACATTTTTCGAGAACCCTGGCTCCCTCAGCAGGAGCGGGGAGAGCTGTGTCGATGGTGCTCACAGTATTCACGTAAAGGACTCTATTGGTCATGTTCAGTACCGTGCTTGGTGTTATCAAAATCACGGACTTGGGGGAGCTATGTGGGTCGGCCCCTTGCGATCGAAGCGCGCTGAGGCGGTGAAAGATCAGAAGTGCCATGAGGACTTTACCGACAATAACGGAATTCGCCATAAAACGATTGAGGTTAAGGTTGTTTTCAATAGTTCAGCTCCAAAGGCTGTCTTTGAAGATGTCGATCCGACGAACTAAGCGAGGACTGACGTCCATTTCGTCAGTTAGATTCCCTGGGCAGTGGGTTAACTACAAGAAAAGGATAGCTAGGCATGAAACGATATTTGAGCAGAAGTCTTCTGGCTCTCGGTGCGATGCTGATGAGCGCTGATTTCCCAATCTTCAATTCACCCGTCGCGAATCCGGCGGGGCTCGAAGAGAATTCCAGTCAGGATAGGGCGTATCTCGGAACAGAGTGCGATCGATCCAGCGATTATGTGATCGAAGTCGAGAGCATTAATGGAAGAGTCGAAGTTAGGAAGGGTGAGACAAAATGGGTTCGAGTGCGATCGCATCGATTCCGCTGGTTCTCACATGGTCGCACCGAGTGGACCACGGCACATCGTAACACTACACTCGTTCGTGTCAAGCGTGATTATGGCCGAAGAATCACTTGGGACTGCTACTCCGAATAGGATCCTATATAAGTTCGGTTGTCCACCAAAGCCCTCCGGGATCGCGTCTTGGAGGGCCTTTTCGTAGAAGAGTTTTGCTAGAAGGCGAAGCACGGCAGGTCCGTGCTTCTCTACTTCCCCGACCCAAACCCCGTGTCCTCGCCCGTTCCGGAAGCCATAGGTGCTCCCAGACCTCGTTTCAGGCGTGCTGGAGTCCACGACACGCCGAGGTGGCGAAAGGGGGAGCGCCAAGACGTCGACTAGAGGGAGCCAAGACGAGTGATCGTAAAGTGAGTGAGTTGGGTTCGAGTGCCAGTGTCGCCGAGTACCATAGGTGCGGGGCTGCTGCTGTTGTGAAAAAAGACAGCTTCTACGTAGTCCCCCGCAGAAAGAACATTCACGCAGCTTATTCTAACTACGTTAGAGAAATCATTGGCCGAGGTTGTCGCTAGGAACTCGGATCCGTTTTTCCGGATGCTGAGTGTCGTTCGGCTTGGGGAAAACAAGCCGGGATCGACAGAAATATTGGCTTCGATAGTGTAGATTCCATCCGATGGAACTGTAAAGCGCGTCGGGTTGAGTGTGCTAAAGAAAGAGGATGAATCGTAGACCACGTCGGTGAAAGAAATAGAGGTTTCGGTTGATTGGGGAATGAATTGATTATTAGTGCCGTCGTAAAGTACCCGAGCACCAAGGAGCGGCGTTGTCGATAGTGTGACGGCTGTTGTTTGCACCGTTCCGTCAGGAAACTTGCACGCCACCCGCAGTCGTGTGGATCGTGCCGGCCACTTCGAGGGGCGAATTCGGATCATCGGTGCCGATACCGACATTGCCTCCGTTCTCGACCACCATCTTTACTTCGGTGCCGCTGGCTTGGCTGAATGTGGCAATGGGTCCATTGCCGTTCTGATTCGCTATGAATATGCCAAAGTCGCCACCTTTGTTGCCGTTGACCGCAAGACGACCACCTTGAACAAGGAATTTCGCAGCAGGGTGTGTGCTCTGCACGCCTGCGCTCCCGGTTCCGCTGTCGCGAAGAATGGAGTTGCCAATTGTGCTAGACCCCGAGAACTTGGCCAGCCTCCCTGAAGTACCCGATCCGGTGATAGGCCCACCGGAGTTTGCACTCACGGCCACCACCAGGGCAAGGCAAAGGAAGAAGGCAAGAAGCGGGAGACGGGCAATGAGATGAGATTTGCGCATGATCTGATCCTCCAGGTTCCTATGGTGAACTTCTCCAACAAAGTCGAGGAGCAGTAGAGCGATTCAGGGTTGAAACCGCAAGGGGGTTTCAGTCCGGAGCGGTGTGGAAAAATGTAAATCTGGGGATTGCGACGAGGAGCGCGTCGGTTGAAGAGGATCAGAATGGGGGCTCGGTAAGACGAAGCTCGAGACTTGCCTTGGTCTGAGGAAGTAATAACTACTCAAGCACTTAGGGTGTTACTTTGATCTCAGCCTTTGGCACCTCGTTGCCCGAACTCCGTTCATTACCTATCATCCATCCTTGGGTAAGAGGCCATCTAAGGATTCCACTAAGGAGGTAGGCATGGATCTGATCGACAAGCTCCGGGAAATCTCCACAAGGCTACCGAAGCAGGTAGAGCACCTGCACACCGAGGAAGCCACCAAGAACGCTTTGGTTATGCCGTTCATTTCCGCGCTGGGATACGACGTTTTCAATCCGACCGCGGTCATCCCTGAGTTTACGGCGGACGTGGGAACCAAGAAGGGGGAGAAGGTTGACTACGCCATTATGGGAGATGAGGGTCCCATCATTCTCATCGAATGTAAGGCTTGCGACGTAAATCTAGATAAGCATCATGCGGACCAGCTCTATCGATACTTCTCCGTGACGAGTGCACGGTTCGGCGTCTTGACCAACGGCATCTCCTACAGGATCTTCTCGGATCTTGAGGAACCGAACAAAATGGACAAGCGGCCTTTTCTAGAGTTCAGCATGCGGGACGTGAACGACGAACTCGCCGACGAGTTGAAGAAGTTCGCGAAGGGGACGTTTGACCTTGAGAAGATCGTTTCCACGGCAAGTGAGCTGAAATACACCAAGGGGATTCGGCGGGTCCTCTCCGATGAATGGAGCAATCCATCTGACGACTTCGTCAAGCTTCTTACAGGGCG
Source organism: Planctomycetota bacterium (assembly GCA_029260825.1). Taxonomy (GTDB): domain Bacteria; phylum Planctomycetota; class JACOTG01; order JACOTG01; family JAJDCM01; genus JAJDCM01. The sequence continues at coordinate 7,727 of JAJDCM010000264.1, forward strand.
AGTGTATTCAGGGCGATTGACCCAAGCGGTTCGTGAGCAGTTCGCCGAAATCACCAAGAGGGCCTTCCAGGGTTTCGTTCACGAGAAGATCAAGGAGAGGCTTACATCGGCTCTTGAGGGGGAGAGGTCTGCCGAAGCTGAAGACGACGATGTCTTGACTGACTCCGGCGATGAGGACTCCGGTGGCATTGTGACCACTGAGGAAGAGGTCGCTGGTTGCTACGTCGTTAAGGCTATCCTTGGGAACGCCATTGATATCAGGCGCGTCTCCCTCCGCGATCAAAAATCATACTGCGGTATTCTTCTTGACGACAACAATCGGAAGCCAATTTGCCGACTGCACTTTAACCGGCGTCAGAAGTACATCGGACTATTCGATGATGAGAAGAACGAGATGCGCCATGCGATTGATGATGTGAACGGCATTTACCAGCACGCCGAAGCTTTGAGGGCCACAGTTGCTGGATATGATGGGGTGGCCTCGACAAAGGAGTAGAGGCTCTACAAGGGAGAGGAACGATTTGGATTGGCGGGGCGTCGGCTGCTAAATGTAGATCATAATGAAGAGGGTTGTATCCGGAGTGCTCAGCGAGCGATGGCTTTGGAGTTGTCGATTTGCCTTGGACGCTGAGGATTTCGGATACAACCGGTTGAACTGAGCTGCTCCGCTGGTGCGGACGGTTCGCGTCTTGCTATTGGGGATTGATTCCAAGACCGTGGCGATCGAAGGGCTTCGCCGGAGGTTCTGAGAAGATGTGTGGCC
>JAJDCM010000265.1 GCA_029260825.1 Planctomycetota bacterium
TCCGGAAAATCTGGGCTTTGCCGAGGGGCACAATCGAGTTTTCTTCGATCTTCTTGATTGCTGGAAAGATGGGACGGGAGAGCGGTATTGTTTGCTCCTGAATAATGACGTTGAGGTCGAAAAGGACACCCTCTTTCACATGATGGAGGCGATGATTCAGGCGGATGCCGGAGTCGTTGGCGCGGTGAACCGGGACCGGGCTCGAGGTGTGGTCGCTTCCAGCGGTGGGTTCATGATGTGGCCGTCTGGAGCCTATCGAGATGTCGGTGCTCAAGCCTTGGCTCGGGGAACTGGCCATCGAGAAGTCGACACGGTTTGTGGTTCGACCCTCCTGGTTCGTCTCGATGTGCTGGACGAGGTCGGTGTTTTTGATCCGGCCTTTTTCTGCGTGTACGAGGAGACGGATCTTTGTCTTCGCATCAAGGAGCAAGGCTATCCGGTGGTCCTTTCAGAGAAGGCAGTGGTCGCTCACGAGGTCGGGGCAAGCACCGGGAGAAAGAGGCACTTCTACTTCCGGTACAGAAATCGGATCCGCTTTGTTCTCCGTCAGAGGGGAAAAGCAGGATTCCTCGCCTTTCTACCCTTCTATTTCTTTGAGGTGATCGTCAAGGTCGTCGGCTACACGCTCACCGGGAAGTTTGGAGATCTTCTCGGGGTTCTGAGCGGGGTCAGAGATGGCTTTTTGGGAGTAACCGGGAGAGGTCCCTACGTCGATGGGTGAAGATCGAGTTGTTTGGAGAGGATGCGAATCCGGCTCCCGGTTAGTGCCTTCCAGCTTCGGTTCTCTTCGATCCAGTTTCGCGCCGTCTTGCCCAGCTCTTCCCTCAGATCGGCTGATTCTTGCAGTTCTGTCAGCGCAGATCGAAAATCCCCGACGTCCCGAATGAGGAGCTCGATTCCATCGGACACCGGAAGGCCCCGTGCTCCGAAAGGAGTGCTCACCAGGGGGAGGCCTGCAGCCATGAATTCCAGGACCTTCACGTTTGCACCGGATCCTTCGGTAACCGGGTTGACGCAGGCATCTGCCGCATCGAACCATTCCTGAAGGTCTGGCTGAGATCCTGTGATCAAGCAGTTGCCGATCTGTTCTCTTTTTGATCCGACCGATCCAGCCACGATGAACTGGGTGTTCGATCCACGGGTGGCCTCGAGTTTTCCCCAGCTGACGATGCGCTCGAGGGCAGCCCGGTTTGGAAGGTGCCAGGCGCCAGCGAAGAGAACCACGAACTTTCTGTTCAATCCGAGCCGAGACCGAGCCGAGGAGCGTTTCTCCTCGGAAATGGTTCTTCTCGTTTCGGTATCGACTCCAAGGGGAACGACGATGGCATTTCGATGTCCATAGAGGGATCCCAACCGTCGCCGGTCTTCATCGGTAAAACATAGAACTGTATCCGCTTCTCTCCATGCCTTTCCTTCGATGCTGCGGGTCTTTTTCAGTGAATCCCGGGAAACCCGAGGGTTTGTGGCGAAGAGATCGGCCTCGACATTGTGGCAGACAAGAAGGGTCGGTTTCTTGGAGGGTTGAAACGGAAAGAGCCAGGGGGATTCGTAGATCAAGGCATCCGCTGTTTCGCAGGCGTTTCTCAGACGGGAGGATGCCTGTCTTGAAAGCCAGTCTCCGATGCGCACGGGCGGATGGCCCTTGCGACCTCGTTTCAGGTAGTCGAGCCAAAGAGAGAGGGAAACATGCCGATCCTCGACAAGGTTTGGAGCGAGCGGTCGAACGAAGGATCGCCAGTGCCTCAGGGCCTCGAAGCGACGAAGGCCCCAGCCAAAGAGGTGAACCTTGATTCCCTGGAGGGCCATCTCTCGAGCGGGTTCGAACACGGCGGCATGCCCGCCAGACCGAACCGGATAGACCCCAAAGGGTGCGAGAACGACCACTCTCTCGAGAGTCGTCCCTTGTTCGGCTCGGGGCTGATCTCGGAGAGGATCGACCGTCTGGACTACCACAGGGATGCTCGCATGGAATCGTCGGGAGGAAGTGCTTCCAGGATAAACCGGGCGATCTCCGTGATGGGGATTGATTCCTCATGCCCGGGACGGGAAGAGACGGTGGAGAGGATGGTGAAGAACCCGAAGTCCTTGACCCCGAGTGTTTCACCGGAGGGCTTTTTGCGGGAAGGCAATCCGACCAGCACTACAACCCAGTCTTCATCGTGCGATTCTATCCTGGAAAGAAGCTGATCCGCTTCCTGGAGAAGGTCGTTCAGTCCGGGTTCTTCGCCCAGAAAATCGGAAGCCCTCGGAAGGAAATGGAAGTTGGCCTCTGGGCCTTTCGAGTCACCGATGGGGGAAAGGCTGTCGACCGTCGATCGATATCCGGAGTGTTGAAGATGGTCCCACAGGAGGGGGGATCGACAGTCGGAGAGTTCGCCGGGTTGCCGGATGAGGATCCGAGTGAAGACGCAAGCGCGGATGATCGAGTGCATCCCGACCCCGCTTGGAAACCACATCTTTCCGGGGAGCTCCTCGTCCGTGCCCCGGATCTTGAAGCGTGGGTGGGATGGAACCCCGTGCGTTTCATCGGGAAGGCCGGTGAGAATCGTCGCCCAGCTTGATGCTGGCTGAGAGGTGTTCTCCACGGGAAAAGTCCGGGTGACTCCTCGGTCAATGAGATGGGAAAGATTCGTATGCGGATGGGTGATGGGTTCCGGTGGAATTTCGGTCAGTCCCTCGATGCCGAGGAAGAGCAGGTTCTTGTTTTGACGAGCTGGCTCGGGGAGAGGGAGCGGGGCATGGTCCGGAACTCGAGAGTATTCCATGCTGAGGCTCTTTTGGTCGGGGAAACCGACGATCGAAAAGAGACAGACCAGGACGAGACCAATCCCGCCACTTGTCCAGATGATCTTGGTCCGTCGCTCCCGCGGCGGCGCCTTTCCCGATCGATAGTAGTGAGCGGCAATGCGTCCGAGGACGAGGCAAATGACCGCATCCAGAAACAAGAAGACTCCCCATTCGAAGACATAGCGAAGGGAGAAATCCACGCCGCGCCCCAGATCGGGCTCGACGGCGATGTGGGCCAGGAGGAAGAATGCAAGGAGCCCGATGAGAGTTCCCCGCAGGATTCCGATCTGGATTGGCTCCTTTTTGATGCGTGAGCAGACGGCCATGAGGAGACAGGAAGCGCCGGCAGCAAGAACGCTTGCTGCTCCGGAGTAGATCAGAATCAGGGCGACCATGGCCAGAAGCTTGTGGTGAGTCGCTAGCGGAAGGGCGCCGTGATAGATCATCTCGGCAGTAATCGTTATCGCCAGCAGAGTGCCGAAAATTCCCCCGACCAGGGCCGCGAAGGACAGTTCTCGACGGTACGTCGGAATCGTGATCTCGGGGGGCTTCTTCCCTGGGGATGGACCGAGAGCCTTCATCTTTGGATCGAGGTTGGGGGAGGGCGTGGCAGGCAGAATCATGAGTTATTCATCGGAAAATGGGTCTTGTTCACTGAAGGAAGGTCGGGAGTTAATGCGGGTTAAAGGGCAATCCCGGTTGGGTTCGATAGTCAGGGTCGAAGGCTGTTCATTGGAGACTCTTCTGCCTTCTTCGCGCGGAGAGCGGAGATTGTGTGGAAGGTCCATGCCTGGAAAGGTTTGCATCTTGACTTCTGACCTGAGAGATAGCGCCTGGGATCACGACGATCCCGGTTTTGAGATGTTTGAAGAGGAAATGGCGCTGGCCCCACTCTCGGATCGGCTCGGGCGAGATCCCTCATGCAAGGTTTCCGTCGTGATCCCGGCCAAGAACGAAGGTCTCGACATCGCGGCTGTGGTGAAAGAGGTGGGGAGCGTCCTCAAGCGGGCAGGTCGTCCGTTCATGGAAGTGACGGTGGTTGATGACGGATCTTCGGATCGTACCCGAGAGGAGGCGGAAGCGGCAGGGGCTCGTGTGATCCGTCATCCGTCAAGTCTCGGAAACGGAGCCGCGGTCAAGGCAGGGTTTCGTGCCGCGACCGGAGACGTGGTTGTCTTGATCGATGGCGACGGGCAACATGATCCGGCGGACATCCCCCGACTTCTTGATGAAATGACAGACAATGCCATGGTCGTGGGAGCCCGCTCCGGAACGACGAAGCAGAGCTTTCATCGGAAGTGGGCCAATCGGATCTACAATGTTCTTGCTTCCTACGTTGCCAGTTCCAAGATCCCGGACTTGACCTCCGGGTTTCGAGCAGTTCGAACCGATGTGGCGAGAAGATATCTCTACCTTCTTCCCAATACTTTTTCCTACCCGAGCACCCTGACCCTCTCATTTCTGAGATCAGGCCATTCGGTGGGGTTTGTTCCGATTGTGGTCAGGCCCCGGAGGAAGGAGAGCTCGAGTAAGATCCGGATCTTTCAGGACGGAAGTCGATTCTTCCTTCTGATCATGCGGGTCGCCACCGTGTTTTCTCCGTTCAAAGTGTTTCTTCCGATCTCTCTTGCCATCTTCTCCACCGGCATCGGCTACTACCTGTATACGTACCTGACCACTCATCGTTTCACGAACATGGGACTGCTACTCGTCGTGCTCAGTGCCATGATGTTTTCTCTCGGCCTCATCTCGGAACAGATCTCCTCCCTGCGATTCGATCGGAGCGAGGATCAACGATGAAGATCGCCCTCTTTGGGACCTATCCGCGAGGGCAGGGGTATCCCCGTGCTTCGGTCTTGAAACGAGCGCTGGTAGCGGGTGGGCTGGACGTCTCCGAGCTCCATGTCGACCTCGGGCTCGGTGTTTCTGGCCGGGTTCGATCTGCCTCTTCTCTTCGTCGCTATCCAGATTATCTCTTCCGTTTTCTCAAGGCACGCCGCCGACTGACGAAGCTCTTTCATGAAGAGTCGTTCGATGTCCTGATGGTCGGGCCAACCGGTTACCTCGATGCTTTGCTTGCCGGAAAACTCGTGTCCGCCCTGGGGAAGAAGCGGCCCTGTCTGGTCTTTGACCCGTTCTTCTCGCTCACGGAAACGATGGTCGAGGATCGAGGCTATTTCTCGCCGGGTTCCCTTCGCGCTCGTTTGATTTCTGCCCTTGAGAAGAAGGCAGCCGGTCGCTGTGACGGTCTGCTTGCGGATACGAACGCTCATGCGGATCATTTCTCCGACGCATTCGGCTTTCCTCGTCACCGCATCGGAATTCTTCCAGTGGGATCGACCCTGGACCCGGCACCCGATACGGCTCCGTATCAAGGCCTACTTCCGGGGGAACCGCTCCGGGTCCTCTATGTTGGTTCGTTCATTCCGCTTCATGGTCTTGAGACCGTGGTCAGAGCGGGAGAGGTGCTTTCCGGCAAAGGGATCGAGATCCGTCTGGTGGGCGATGGTCAATGCTACCCGTCCATTCAGAAGATGGCTGAATCTGGGGGGAAATCGGTGGTTGAGATCTCCCGGGGATTTCAGTCAGGAAAGGAGCTGGAAGAGCATTTTTCCTGGGCTCACGTTGCGCTTGGAGTTTTTGGAGAAGGTAAGAAATGCTCTCGTGTTGTCCCGTGCAAGGTTTATGACGCGCTCATGCGAGGGATTCCTCTTGTTACCGGAGACACGGTGGCGGCAAGGGAACTATTGAGCTCTGGGAGGGACGCGATTCTCACCCGGCAAGGTGACCCGGGGCACCTTGCCGCAGCTCTCCTGGGATTGAAGCAAGATCCTGGGAAACTTGACGAGCTTGCGAAAGCGGGGAAGCGGCTCTTTGACGGCCCCCTGTCCGATGAGGAGATGGGGCGCAATCTCCGTCAATTCCTTGAATCTCTGGTTGGCTCTGATGGAGCCGGGAAAAGAGCCAACAGGTCTTATCAGTCGGGCGCTCCTTCCCCACGTGTTGATGAACCCGCGGAGCTGGTCCCATGAATGAAGGACGTGCTCTTCGTGTTTGCCTTTTCACCCAGCAATTTGGTTCCCCATTTTGCGAGGTTGGTTCCTATAGCCTTGATCTGGCGAGAGGCTTGACCGAACTTGGGCTTTCGGTCACGGTCGTCTCGCCAAGGGCGACCAAGATACCCGAGGGGAACTTTCGCCATGTGGTGGCAACCCAGGGTCGTTTGGACTCATCCCCGGGTGGGTGGGTGAATCTGGGCATCTCGTATCGAAACCTCCTTCGAAAGGGAGGGGAGCTGGATCCGGATCAGTTTGATGTCCTTCATTTTGCGGACGCACGGGAAGCTCTATGTTTGCCCAAAGGATTGCCTCCTGCTGTGGGGACGGTGCAAAAGTCTACAGTGCTCGAACACCGGGGGCACCCCTTGTATTCATCCCGGAGACAGAGTGTCAGCTTGAGTCGTCCAACGTCCTCTCATTTTGCTCGCTCTCTTGAGTCTCGAAGTTACAACCGATTGACTCGGATCATCTCTGGTTCCTCTTGTGTGACCCGTGCGTTGGAAACCGGGTTTGCTGTTCCCAGGAGGAAAATCCATGGAGTGGACTTTGGTGTATCCGCTCCGGAAGAAATGGGACAACCCTTGCCTCTCCTTGAGGGCGACCCGTCGATCTTGTTCGTGGGGTCGAACTATTACAGTTTGGGGTTGCCGGCTCTTGTGCGGGCGGTGGCATCTCTTAGCCGCGGACCCCTCCCTCATATCGCTGTACACGTGGCGGGAGACGATCGCAACCGAGAGGAGTTCCTGAAACTTCTTCGGCTTGTTGGAGTTGGTGATCGTTTTCACTTCCACGGGAAGCTTGATCGGCGTCGAGTGCGAGAGCTCTATCCTCGGGCCGAGATGACCTGCGTTCCCTCCCTCACCGGTAAGTTTGGTCTCGTCTACCTGGAGTCCATGCTCGCCGGAACGCCGGTGATTGCCGGAAATGTTGAGGGGATCCGGGAGATCATCAAGGATCAACACAACGGATTACTGGTTGATCCTGAATGCCCGGAGGAAGTGGCGGCGGCGGTCCTTGATATTCACGAGTTCTCGGACCTTCGACTCTCTCTCGTTGCCAGGGGGAGAGCTACTGCGGCTCGGTTTGGCTTGACCCGAATGGTTGAAGAAACGGTCGGTGTGTACAGGAAAGCCATTCGTCAGGGCTGTCTGGTTTCGTCTTGACGGGCCTTGAAACAAGAAGAACCGGCCCGGATATTTTCCGAGCCGGTATCGATGATCAAGATCTATTGTTTCTGGATGCGCGAATCTAACGCTTCTCCAGGATGACTCCAATATCGTCACCTCGGGGTTCTCGATCCGAGGGTTGGGTTTCAAGGATGCCGTCGGGTCCTGCGGATAGAATCCAGGTGGTTTCATCGCTCTCGAAGCCGCCTACGTGGGCGACGATGGAGCGGCCCCATGAATCTGATCCACCGAACATGAGATAGGGGCCGTCATAGCCAGGCAGGTGATCGTCTGTTGCAGGTGCAAGTACCGCATCCAGGGTTGCTGCGGACGTATTGACGGCGGAGAAGTTGGAGGGAACCTCGCCCGGCCCAACTAGCCAGAGGACTTTTTGTCCAGGGGCCGTTTGGTTCGGAGCAATTCCCGTGTCGACTTTATATTGAAGAAGAGCGGCTCGGACCCGCTCGCAGGAGTTTTTGGCCGCAAGGGTTGCGGGGTCAGGGGAGCTTCCCATGACGTAGGGGAGAAAGCTGCTGAGGAAAGCAGCGATGGACAGAACAACGGCGCTCTCTCGCACCGCACGTAGGATTTTTCGCTTTCGGTTCTTCCGCATGAACATCCCCTCATGATCGTTCGCCAAGGTTGCTTGCCCACTTCATCCAAAGTCGCGACTTGCCAGGAGTAGAGCAACTGCTGTGCCTCAGGGAGTGGACGGGAAGAATAAATCCTTAAGTTTTGTGGAATTGGATGTTTAGGGGTTGGGGTTGAAAGCTACCCGCCGAAACACTCCCCGGTTTCGTTCACTTTGCTGAACGTCATGGGGTCAAGGTTGCTCCTTCTCGTTGACGATAGCGTCGACATGAGCCTCATGAAAAGAGGGTGGCAGCCCTTCATTCCGTTGGCCCTCTTCGGGTTGGCGGTTCTGCCCTACTTGCTCTCCTTGAATGTTCCGTTTCACTACGACGATCTACATTCAGTGGTGATGAATCCTCACATCCAGAGCCTTTCCAACCTGGGCCGGTTTTTCGTCGATCCCACCTGCTTTGACTCGGATCCGGACATCAAGATGTATCGCCCTCTGCTGCTCGTGAGCTATGCCTACAATATTGCCTGGGCGGGCCTCGTGCCGTGGATCTTCCACTTGACGAACATCATTCTCCATGGACTCACTACTGTTGTTGTCTTCTTGTGTCTTCGGTCGCTCGTCGCAAGAAGGCCGGAGGGTGTTCCAGGAGGAAACCTTCTTCCCGGGGTTGGTGCGTTGTTCTTTGCCCTCTTGCCTGTTCACTCCGAGCCAGTGATCTACGTATGTGCTCGATCGGATGTTTTGTGCACCCTGTTCGTCACCGCATCGGTTTGGGCGTATCTGGAAGCGACGCGACGATCGGGGAGGATGTTCTCCGGTTGGTTGATCGCATCCATTTTGCTTTTTGTGGCTGCGCTTCTGTCCAAGGCGTCGGGGATCGTCGTTCCGGCGTTGATTGTCATGATCGAGGTCTTGCTCCGTCAGAAGGGACTTGACCTGAAGAGTGTGGGGCAACGGTGTTTTGCTGTCGCTGCCCGTCTGGCACCTTTTGCCATCGTGTCTTTTCTCTACATTCAGATGCGGGGGGCCTTGCTTGGCACGACGGGAATCAAGCTCACCGGGGCTCGGTTTGCCGATGCGGGTGATGTTCTCTCCGGGGCGGGGAGAGGAATCTGGATCAACCTTCTCACCCAAACCAAGTGTCTGGTTGTTTATCTGAAGCTTCTTATATTTCCAAAGGACCTCTCGATCGAGCACCATGTGGATGTGGTGACATCCGCGAGTGATGGGTCGTTTTTGCTGGCGTTGCTCCTGGTGCTTTCCATTCTGGCGTTTGTGATCGTCACGTCGCGAGGGAGGCCTCTTCGCCTGGTCTTCTTCTTGTGGTTCTTGATTGGTCTTGCACCTACCTCGTCCATCGTATCCTTGAACGTCCTTTTGACGGAACGACGCATGTATGTCGGAGGACTCGGGTCCGCGGCGTTGGTTGCCGAGCTCTTTCTTGCTCTTGTGATGTTCTTCTCTCTGCGGCGAGAACCCGATCGGAACCCCCGAAGAAAAATCGCGGTTGCGGTGGGGCTCGTGCTTTTCTTGTGCGTAGCTCGAATTACTCTTCGTATCCAGGATTGGAAGAGTAGCCATCGTCTGTGGAGCGCGGCGGTTGAGGTTGCTCCTTCGAGTGATCGGGCCCAGCGCAACCTCGGAGTGGCGCGCGCGTATCGAGGTGATTTTGAGGGAGCCGTGGCGTCTTTTCGGGAAGCCGTAAGGCTCTACCCGACTTACGAGATTTCTCACATCAATCTGGGGCAGGCCTTGCAGAATCAGGGGATTCTCTCGAACGACGAAAGTCTGCTTTGCGATGCGATTGCCGAATATGAGTGGGTCCTGGAGCGTTGGCCGGAGAGCCAGGTTGTTTTGCACAAGCTTGCTGCTACCAAAGTGGCTCTTTTTCAATCTTTCGGTCGAACAAACGAATTGGCAGATGTGGCCGATCTTTATGGACGAATTCTGGCTCTCTATCCTGAAGACGAAACAGCCAGGATTGCCCTGGAACGAACTCTCGCCGAAATGCCGGGGAAAGTCGTTCATGATGGGGAGGCTTTGGCTGAGCCACACGTAGAGAGGTGAGAAGAAACAAAGGAAAGCAATTTTTCTCACCAGGGGCGGAAGTTCCGTATCTTCAACTTCTGCTCACATTCGGGGGGCAGCTCCGTATGGAAAGTTACGGGGCCCGTTCAGGAAGTTGAAAGGTACGGGAAATGGAAGACACAAAAAGAATCACTCTCTCGCTCTCGCGGACTCTCCGTGCGTTCATTGATACGGAGGTCGAGCGAATTGGCCACCAGTCTGCGTCCGAGTATCTGTGCGATCTTGTTCGACAAGCTCGACATAAGAAAGGCGTCACCATGGCGCGAGATGCCAGGAATCCGGGCGAAGATACCGAGACCTCCGATGAGTACTGGGACCGAAAGCGCCGAACATTCATTGACCAGCTCCTGCGCCAGGCAGATGCTCGAGAGAACAGACACACGCCAAAAACCGAGCCTGGTGAGTCGTCCAACGGGGAAGCCGTCCCGGCCTGATGCAAGAATGGGTAGGCACCCGGGGTGGCTACTCTTTTCGGGGCTTCCGACTTTCATGTGGGCAGAAACGCCCATGAGAAAGCCCAAAGGGAGGCAGGGCAGAAGACGGTCTGCTCCCTCTCCCTCCAGCTCTGAGCATGATTTGGGGGCGCCCCCTCACACCCTGTCGCCGTCAGCGTCGATCCCATTCGCTTCGCCTGGGGGTGCGATCGACACCGACGGCGACAGGGCATGAGGGGGCTC
>JAJDCM010000266.1 GCA_029260825.1 Planctomycetota bacterium
GCTGGGGAAGATCGTTCCCGATTCAATTGCTCGCTCCGAGCCACTGGACATCGACGGGCCGATGAGTGAGCGGGACGTGATCGAGGACCTGCGAACCGTCGCTCAAAAAAATCAGGTCTTTCGTTCGTACCTGGGAATGGGCTTTTCTGATTGCATCACTCCGCCCGTCATCCAGCGCAATATCCTGGAGAACCCGGGTTGGTACACCCAGTACACCCCTTATCAATCCGAGATTGCCCAGGGAAGGTTGGAGGCACTCCTCAACTTCCAGACCCTGATCGGAGATCTGACCGGGCTTCCCGTTTCCAATTCCTCGCTTCTCGATGAGGCAACCGCCGCGGCTGAAGCGATGAGCATGTGCCTTGGAATCAAAGCTCGCCAGGGTGCTACCACTTTCTTTGTTTCGAACCGGTGCCACCCGGCAACGATCGAGGTGATCAGGACGCGAGCGCTCCCCCTCGGGATTGTGGTTCTGGTGGAGGACGAAAAGAGCTTCGACTACGCCGGAACCGACGGGCTCTTCGCAGCGCTCCTCCAGTATCCAGCTACGGATGGTTGTATTGAGGACTACCGTGAAGTCGCTGCGAAAGTTCACGATGCGGGAGCGATGGTCGTGGTTGCCGCCGACCTCCTCAGTCTGGTGCTCTTGACCCCACCGGCCGAGTTCGGAGCCGATGTGTGCGTGGGCAACTCCCAACGATTTGGAGTTCCTCTCGGATACGGAGGTCCGCATGCCGGGTTCTTCTCGACCCGAGAGGAGTACAAAAGACAGATTCCCGGACGAATCGTTGGGGTTTCAAAGGACGTGAAAGGACGACGAGCCCTGCGTCTCGCCCTCCAGACGCGCGAGCAACATATTCGACGGGAGAAGGCCACCAGTAACATCTGCACGGCCCAGGTCCTTCTTGCCATCATGGCTTCGATGTACGCCGTCTATCATGGCCCAAAAGGTCTCCTGCGCATTGCAAATCGATTGCACCGCCTTGCTGTTGCTCTGGGCGTAGGACTCTCCAAGCTGGGTTACTCTCTTTCTTCCAACGTGTTTTTTGACACGGTGCACGTGAAGGTCGATCCGGCGGTTCAAGAACAGATCCTGGCCGGGTGCCGGAAATTGAAGATCAATCTTCGGTCCTACGAAGAGGGGAGTCTCGTCATTGCTCTTGATGAGACGACATCGATCCGGGATCTCGAGGACGTTCTTTCTTGCTTTGCCACGAACAACCCCATGTTGTTTTCCGTTTCCGACCTTGTGAACGAGGTTGAAACCGGTCTTCCCGAACCTCACGCCCGAAAGGGAGAGATTCTCACTCACCCGGTTTTTCGCACCTACCACTCGGAAACCGAGTTCTTGCGTTATGTCCATCGACTCCAGGCGAAGGATCTATCTCTGACGACGAGCATGATCCCCCTTGGTTCTTGCACGATGAAGCTCAACGCGACTTCAGAGATGATTCCCGTCACCTGGCCCGAATTTGGACGGATGCATCCTTTCTGCCCGGTGGATCAGGCCCAAGGTTACCGGGAACTCTTCTCCCGCCTCGAAGGAATGCTTGCCGAGATTACCGGGTTTGCCGCGGTTTCCCTTCAGCCCAACGCCGGTTCCCAGGGCGAGTACGCAGGGCTTCTGGTCATTCGACGTCACCTGGAAGAGCTGGGGCAAGGGGAAAGAAACATCTGTCTCATTCCTCAGTCAGCCCATGGAACCAATCCAGCAAGCGCGGTGATGGCAGGATTCAAAGTCGTCGTGGTGAAATGTGACGATCAGGGCAATATCGATGTCGCCGATCTTCGGAGCAAGGCGACCAAGCATCAGGATTTCCTGGCGGCAAGTATGATCACCTATCCATCGACCCATGGTGTTTTTGAAGGGTCGATCCGGGAGGTTTGCCAGATCATCCATGAGCACGGTGGGCAGGTTTACCTCGATGGGGCGAATCTGAACGCTCAGGTAGGAGTGTGTCGTCCTGGCGATTACGGGGCGGATGTTTGCCACCTGAATCTTCACAAGACGTTTTGCATTCCCCACGGAGGAGGGGGCCCCGGCATGGGGCCCATCGGCGTTGCTGCGCATCTGGCTCCCTATCTTCCGGGTCATCCTCTGGTTTCAACCGGTGGAGAAAAGGCACTGGGCCCGATTTCTGCCGCACCATGGGGAAGCGCCTCCATTCTTCCCATCTCCTATGTGTTTATCGCCCTTCTTGGTAGTCCGGGACTCACCAAGTCGACCCAGGTGGCCATTCTCAACGCCAACTACATGGCTCATCGCCTGCGGGAACACTACCCGCTTCTCTACACTGGAGAATCCGGCTTTGTTGCCCATGAGTTCATTCTGGACTTCCGTCACCTGAAAAAGACCTCGGGAGTGGAGGTGGAAGACGTGGCAAAACGCCTGATGGACTACGGCTTCCATGCCCCCACGGTTTCTTTCCCTGTGCCAGGAACCTTGATGATTGAGCCCACCGAGAGTGAGTGCCGAGCCGAACTCGATCGCTTTTGCGATGCTCTCATCTCCATTCGCGGAGAGATTCAAGAGATTGAAGACGGCACCATGGATCGAGAAGACAATCTGCTCAAGAACGCACCCCACACCTGCCTTGAAGCAACCTCGGACGAGTGGTCCCACGGTTACCCCCGGGAGAGGGCGGTGTTCCCGACGAACTCGACCCGGGAGCACAAGTTCTGGCCTCCCGTGGCACGGATCAACAATGTTTTTGGAGATCGTAACCTTGTCTGTTCTTGTCCTCCCATTGAGGACTATGAATAAGACGGTCAGAATGGCGCTTGCCGATTGTGATTCATGATCGTCGTAAGTGCGAGCTGTGTAGGGATGACGACATTTTGGGGAGCGACAGGTATCAATGACGATCGCTGATCACTCTAAACCCTGGGCAAATCTCAATGACCGTGGTCAAGTCTCGGGCGGAGGCAAACTTTTCAACGGCGCCATGGTCATCACAGCGCTATCCTTGCGGGATCTCGCAGCATAGCGCGGGAGGGGACAGCGAGCCACTCCTGGTGGAAGGGCGTGGCTGGCAGGGCGATAGATCCAGCCGGGCTCGTTCGTCGCCGCCGTATATGCTGTGATCTTGCAGTGGTAAAGAACTATCAAGTTTCAGATAATACTTGTTAGGCAGATGGAAGACAAGAATGCCCATCGCACGTGAGGACGGATTCTGGGTCACACACGATCTCGTCCATGGCACGTGTGTTGGCGTGGAGTCCGATCGTCTTCCGAAGTGCGTCGCTCGTATCCAGCGCGATCACATCAAGGGTGTCTTCGGCCATGAGCAGTTCGGTTTCACGGGCTCCAACCTCAATTTCTTGACCGAGGTTCCTTGGGTTGAAGCCGTCTGGTTCTGGGATGTTGCTCTGGAGTGCATCGATGGCCTGTACGCGCTTGACCGTCTCGTGCATTTCGGTGTGCACCCGCGACGACCGCCGATCGACTTCAGCTGCTTCCCCCGTTTGCAGCGCGTCGTGCTGGAGCCCAAAGCACGCGACTCTGGGCTGGAGTCACTTCAGGCGCTGGAGTCACTTCACGTTTGGCATTACCGGCCGCGCGACAAGTCGTTCGCGGCGTTCAGCTTTCCCAGCTCCCTTCGCGAACTTGAAATCAACTGGGCGAACGCAGCTACACTGTCCTCGCTACCGGCGCTTCCCAGTCTTCAGCGCTTGGAAGTTCACCGCTGCCGCAATCTCGTCGAGCTTGGGGATCTTCGTGGTAAGTTTCCGAACCTGGAGCATTTGGTCGTCGCTGCGTGCGGTCGAGTATCGCGAGAAGAGGGGGAGCGTGTACTCAACGAGCTTCCTGACCTGCGCCATGCCTATGTGCAGGGCGTCGTGCTACGATGACCGCCTAACCCGGCGTTGCAGACGGACGGGGCTTCGCCCCGCCGCTGAACGCCATTCCGTTCGGCAACACATTGAAGGGCACACGGCCTGGGGCCGGGAGCTTCCAGATGAAACTCGACGCAGCACCCGATGACGCCGATACTGTCGCTCACTACTCGCGCCCATCTAGCCTCATCGGGATCCTTGGAAACCAACACCTCCGATTCGGTCCCGTCGCATACATGGCGGATCCTCGCGAATCCACGCTTGACTGGATTGACCTCGAGGGCATCGGCCGCAATGAACACCTGCCCTCTGCGCGAAAGGCGAGAGCCTTGAAGCGAGCTGCTGGCGAGTACATCCGCCTGATCTGCACAGCGGCCCCCCGAGAGCGACAGCCAGGTCTTAGCATTATCGAGGAGGCCAACTACGGTCGTCCCCGGATGTGGGCGCACTACGCTGAGAATGGAGCTGGCTTCTGCGTCGTTCTCGACCAAGAGAGGCTTCAGTCCGCGGCGTGTTCCCGCGCCGATTACCTTCTCGTAGGCCGCGTTGATTACCACCCGTGGCTCCACATGGTGTCGGGCGGCTGCACGATCCAGCATGGCCCAGATCATCCAGCGCCTGAAGAGGGTAGACTGCTAGAACTTTTGAGCGATAACGAGATGCTCCGCTCGATCTATTTCAAGAAGTCTATCGACTGGAAGGCCGAGGACGAGTACAGGCTGCTTCTCTACAGTGAACGCGACGGCGAGGAGCTAGTTCCGATCAAGGGCGTCGCCAAGTTCGTCATCCTCGGTCAGCGGTTTCCTCGAGACCATATCGATGTTGCACTCCGGTTCTGTAGAGAACTTGGCTGCAAGTGCTACCAGATGATCTACCAGCATCCGAACTACTCGGTCCAGGAGCTCGCGTGATTGGTCCGTCGAAGCCGAACGAGAACTTGCACCAGACGGTCCGCTTCGCGGCCCGCAGGTGAAGTAGGCGTTATGCCGCCGAATACACACGAGGGGCAATGGCATGACAAACGCAGGGCTTCCACGTAAAGCAAGACAGATCTTCGCTGGCACCTGGCATTGGGTGGCAGTGGGTCCGCGCGGCGCTGGGTGTACTCTCAGTGGGCGTGGGCATCTACCAGATCATCGTAGGGCACGGTGTGGAAGCTGCTTTCAGTCTCTTCATGGCAGCATCGAAGAGCAACTTGTGGAGTGCAGTACCCCCTCGAAACGCGATCTCGGTAGCGAGTAGCGGATCTTCATAGATCTCGATCAACGAGCGTGAAGGGACGAGATCCTGCTCGATCTGCGCGTCGGTCGACCACGGCGACTTGTGCGCCATGCAGTGATGTAAGCCCTGGGGATCAGGTGTCGACCTCCACGGTTTTGTTGACAAATGGGGCTTCCGACTTTCGTGTGGGCAGAAACGCCCATGAGAAAGCCCAAAGGGAGGAAGGCCATAAGACGGTCTGCTCCCTCTCCCTCCAGCTCTGAGCATGATTTGGGGGCGCCCCCTCACACCCTGTCGCCGTCAGCGTCGATCCCATTCGCTTCGCCTGGGGGTGCGATCGACACCGACGGCGACAGGGCATGAGGGGGCTC
>JAJDCM010000267.1 GCA_029260825.1 Planctomycetota bacterium
CCGGCAAAAGAGATCGCCCCGATCCAGAGGGTTCCGGTGCGATTGTCGTAAGCAGTCATGGGATCGCCTTCGACGGAAGATTGATTGGCTACCGGCGGCCTCACAAGAAAATCGGTCCAGGCTGTTCCTCCGTCAAGGCTAACCGAGACGCCCATTCGTACTCCGGCCGATCGATAGTCGTTCCAGGTCGCGACGACTTCATCCGGGCTGAAGCTCGAGGCTCCGATCGATGTTTCGTTTGCAGCCGTGGTGCCGCCTCCAAGATCGACTCTTACTTGTGGACCCACCGTAAGCCCGCCGCCACGAGTGACCGGAATGGTGTCTTCTGCGTTGCCATCTTCTTCGAGGAGCTTGACAAACTGGGGTGGGAGGGGAGTGCCGAGTCTTGTGGCTGCTCGAGTGTGCTGTCGAGCTCTGTCAAAATCCTGCAGGTAATAATGTGCTCTTGCCAGACCCGAATGGGCTTCCCCGTTGTCGGGATCAAGGTCGACAACATGCTGCCATTGCTGGATGGCTTGGGAGCGCATTGTCCGGGAGTTGAGGAGCCAGCCAAGTTGTAGACGTCCTTCGATCAAATCTTCATCGAGATCGACGGCCGTGCGGAAAGACGCTTCGGCGAGGTCGCGCATTTTTTTCCAGAGAAATCCGGTGCCGAGGCCGACGTAGTAGGAGGCTTCATCGGGATCGAGAAGAATCGCTTCGGTGAAAGCGCCGATGGCGCCAAGGACATTGTTGTTGGTCTTGAGGAATTGATGACCGGCATCAAAGCGGACCTTTGCCTCGTTCGGGTTTCTACCCACGAAGCCCTGGTTAACAAGACTCTGGCGCGGATTCTCCGTGTCGACCACCGCTCTTCCCGATTCGTAGCGAAGTCCCTGGATTGCATCCTCGAAGACTTTCTGTTTGTAGGATGAAACCGGGCCCGCTCCCAGGCCGTTATTTGAGGCTTCCACCAGAGGAGCTGAGGTTGGCTCCTGATGGCCAAACGTCCAGCATGCGAAAACGAATGTGACGATTCCCACAAGGGCGATCCAGGATCTTGCCATGGGACTGACGCTCCTTTTTTTCTTGCCGTGGCCGAAGGGAGATGGCAGACGGGGACGGGCGGTTGCCGAATACCGCAGCCTTCGGTTTGGCGAATGTCTCGATGTCTGCATGGGGAAATGAGGTGAGCCTCGCCATCCATCTTAGTTCTCTTCGTGGGAGGGCGTCAATCCTGCAATGTCTGTTCCTCCGGGTTTGGATGGGATGAGCCGGAAATCGGGGGTCTCGCTGGTTTTTTTTCCGGGATTTCAAGTTAACTTGGGCCTGTCTCCTCCAGGGGGCTCACGTTCTTGGTCTGTGGAAGCATGAGAATCCTTGATGAACTGGAACCTCTTTTGATGAAGACAACTCCCCGATTCCCGATACGAAAAGCGAAAGTTGTCTCGAGGATTCCCGAGATCCTTCGCCTCTGTCAGGGAAGAAAGGTTCTGCACCTGGGCTGCACTGACTCTCCCTACACGAACATGAGGGGCGAGGATCTCCTGCACTTTCAGCTTGGCAAGGTGACGGGTGAGGATCAACTTTGGGGGCTCGATAGCTCGGAAGATGGCGTCGAATTTCTGAAGCATCGGGGGGTCAAGAACCTCATTCTGGGAGACGTTGAAAGCGCCCTTCCCGAGCTGAGGAACCTTGAATTCGACATCATTCTCGCCGGAGAGATCATCGAGCATGTGGGGAATCCGGGGAGGTTTCTTGCGGGCCTGACAGAGCTCATGAATGATTCGAGCGAGTTGATTCTGACAACCGTGAACGGGACGTCGTTGAAGGGATTCATCCACGCTCTTTTTCGCCGGGAGAAAGTGCACCCCGACCATAACTATTACTTCTCGTATCGAACCGTCCAGCAGCTCCTTTCCAAGTTTGGCCTCCATTGCGATGAGGTTTATTATTATCAGGAAGTTCAGGGGGCTGGTCTGACCCTGATGATGGAGAAGTTGGTCGCGTGGATGCTTCTGGTTACACCGGTTTGGAGTGACGGAGTTTTTGTTCGAGCAAGCTTGTCTCGGGGGAGGGAGAGCAAGGGTCGAGAAGAACCCGGAAGTTCTTGAAGACCGAGTCGGCGAGAAACGTTTTCCCGCTGCGAATGGGGATGGGTGTACTTCCATCTATCTTTTTATTCCATACCTTGGCGCGAATGGAACACCTCTTCACACCGCCGCCGGACGTGGGGCGGAAGAGGTCTTGTCGTTTCTCCTCGATGAAGGCCTCGACGTGAATCTTGCTGCGAGCTACGACGAGTCGAGTCCGCTGCACCTGGCGTCCTTCAATGGAGAGCTTCGATGCATGGAGATTCTTCTTGATCGCGGTGCGGACATGGAGCAGAAATCGGGAGAGATGCATCAGGGGACGCCTCTTTCCTGGGCCATCGTTGCGGGGAACGCCATCAGCCGTTGAGTTGCTCCTTCGTCGAGGCGCCAGGATCGAAGAGCGGTTTGTTCGGGATGCGAAAGCGGGGAAGGCGGGAGAATTTAGAGACTTCTGTCAGGCGAGTTCGGAAGATTACGAGGCGGTTTTGAAGTTGATCGAGACCTGGGAGGCTGGGGGCTAGATCACTTCAAAGACTTGAAGCTGATCTTTCTCGAGATCAAGGGTGGCGACGGTTTTTATCTCGGCTCGAAAGAGGGCGCCCGGGTTGATCTTTCGCGCGTCACCAATTCGAGTATCGTGTCTTCGGTGAGTATGTCCCGACAGGATGTAGTCGACAGAGAGGTTGGTCTCTGCGTCCCGAAACTCTTTTTCATGACCATGAAAGACCGCGATCGTCTTTCCTCCCCACTCGAGCATCAGCGGAGGTGATCCGGGCGGTGCGATGCCGAGGTTCTGGGCGTAGGGTTCAAGTGCGTTCCTGTCGTAATCCGTGTTGCCCCAGACATAGCGAACCGATCGACCTGCGAGAGCGTCGAAGACCTTTTTCCCACCCACATCACCACAATGAATGATGTGCTGTACCTTCTCTCGATCAAAAATGGCCATCGCTTTTTCGACGGCCTGGTATCGATCGTGGCTATCCGAACAGATTCCGATGAGCATGGTGGGCGGGTCCTGACTTCTTACGAAAACGCATTCAGACCGGTGATGTGTTCCCCCAGGATGAGGGTGTGGATGTCGTGGGTGCCTTCATAGGTGGATACGGTTTCAAGATTGCAAAGATGCCGGGCGCAGTGGGAATCCGTGCAGATTCCTCTGGCTCCCAACATGTCTCGTGTCATGCGGGCCGCGCTGAGAGCATTGCGAACATTTGTGCGCTTTGCCATGGAGATGTGGTAGTGCTTCAGGGTTCCCGCGTCTTTCATCCTTCCCAGGCGAAGGCAGAGAAGCTGGCCCTGGGTCACGTCGGTGAGCATTTCCACGAGTTTGTGTTGAATGAGCTGATGACCAGCAAGAGGACGGGTGAACTGCACTCGTTTCTTTGTGTAGGCAAGAGCTTCCTCGTAGCAACCTCGGGCCGCTCCGACCGCTCCCCAGGCGATTCCGTACCGAGCTTGATTGAGGCAAAGGAGGGGAGCTCGCAGACCAACTTCAGTTCCGGGAAGAAGGTTCCTCTTCGGGATTCGAACCTGATCAAGTTCGATTTCCGAACTCACCGACGCCCGGAGGGAGAACTTGTTGACGATCTTGCTGGGCTTGAAGCCAGGGGTGTCCTTTTCGACAAGAAACCCCCGAACGTCTCCATCGAGCTTGGCCCAGATGACCGCCACATTGGCGATCGAGCCGTTGGTGGCCCACCTCTTCTTCCCGTTGAGGACGTAGTCGTTGCCGTCAATTGTGGCGGCGGTGACCATTCCGCCCGGATTGGACCCGAAGTCGGGTTCGGTGAGCCCAAAGCATCCCACCGCCCGCCCGGAGGCCAGCTCGGGGAGCCACTGTTTCTTTTGCTCCTCGGTTCCAAAAGTGAAGATGGGAAACATGACCAGGCCGGTTTGAACCGAGGAGAAGCTTCGGATCGCGCTGTCACCCCGTTCGAGCTCTTGATTCATGAGCCCGTAGGAGACTCCCGAAAGGGGGCGGCAACCGTAACCATCGAGGATCGCGCCCAGATAACCCCTTTTTCCCATTTCGGGAATGAGGTGAGTGGGAAACGATCCCTCGAGAAAATGTTCCTCGATGATGGGGAGAACTTGCTCGTCAACGAATGCCCTGGCTTCTGCCTGAACCGTTCGCTCTTCCTGGGAGAGGTCGGCGGAAAGGCCGAGAAAGTCTACGTCGTTGTGATCGGACATGAAATTCGAGCTCGGCTCATTTCGGTTTCTTCTCTCGTGCTAGATCAGCTTTCAGGCTTTTGACTTCTTCGATGAGCTTTTTGAGTCGTTTCAGGTTCGTTTGTTCCCGGTAATACGCCACCGTCTCTCGAGCGGGGAACCCGGCAACCTTTGTCCCGGGTGGGAACTCTTTGGTGATGGCGCTCTGACACGCCGCCTGCAGGAAGTCAGGCACATGAATGTGATCGATGGCGCCAGATTGTCCCCCCATGACGACGTATTTTCCGGTTGATGTGCTCCCGGCGATGCCCACCTGGGCACAGAGAATATTGTGCTCACCCAGTTGAACGTTGTGGGCAATCTGAACCAGGTTGTCGATCTTGGATCCACGGTGGATGACAGTGTCGCCACATTTGGCTCGATCCACACAGGAGTTGGCCCCGATTTCCACGTGCTCTTCGATGATGACCCTCCCGATGTGAGGGATCTTCAGGTGCTGGCCGTCAAGGGTGGTGTACCCGAACCCATCGTTTCCGATCTTAGCGCCGGAAAGGATGATTACATTGTCTTTGAGGATGCAATGTTGCTCGATCACGACTTGGGGCCGGAGCTCACAGTCTTTTCCAATGGTGATCTCCCGGCCAAGGACACAGCTGGGACCAATGACTGTTCGGTCGCCGATCACCACTCCATCACCCACAACCGTCAGGGCGCCGATGGCAACATCTTGTCCGAGCTTGGCGCTCTTTGCCACGACGGCGGTTGGATGGACCCCGACTGGAGGTCGATCGGGCTCGGGGGAGAAGAAATGAAGGCACCAATCAAGGGCGACTCCCACGTCCCGAACGCGAACGAGAGAATGCGGGCCTTTCGCGTCATAATCCGCATTGACGAGAACCGCCGCGGCTTTTGTCAAGGGGACACGGGAGGCGTA
>JAJDCM010000268.1 GCA_029260825.1 Planctomycetota bacterium
TGTTACCTCGCTCGACAGCTTTCGGGTTCCCGGTGAGTTCGTCCAGAACATCCCGGTTCAGTTTGCTCGCAACCACAATCTGGTGGCTCTTTCCCGGGACAACGGAATCCTGCGGGTCGCCACTTGCCAGCCATTTGATGTGGACCCCATGGACGACCTCGCCGGTCTCCTGGGTGTTGAAGTCGAACCCATCCTCGCCCCCCGCTCCGAGATCGCCAGCCTGATCGGCCGCGCCTACAAGGCAAAAGCCGACGTCGTTGACGAGGCGCTTGGCGGACTTGAAGACGGCGACATCGTTGGAATCAGCAAGGAAATCGAGGAGTCTGAAGATCTCCTCGATATGGCCAACAAGGCCCCGATCATCAAGCTGATCAACATGATCCTCTTTCAAGCTCTGAAGATGAGGGCAAGCGATATCCACCTCCAGCCCTTCGAAGATCGGGTTCAAATCCGGTATCGAATCGATGGTGTCCTCTATGATATGGAAGCTCCTCCCAAGAAGGTCCAGGAGGCGATCATCACCCGCATCAAGGTCATGGGAAAGATGGATATCGCCGAACGACGTCTTCCCCAGGACGGGCGAGCAAGCATTCGCATTGGAAACTCCGAGGTCGACCTTCGTATTTCGAGCGTCCCCACCGATCAAGGTGAGCGCATCGTTCTTCGTATCCTGGACAAGACCTCAAAGCTCTACAAGATGGACGACATCGGGTTCACCGAGGAAGCGCTGGAACTCATCAACCGTTACATTCACTACCCCAACGGCATTTTCTTTGTCACCGGCCCGACCGGAAGTGGAAAAACAACGACTCTGTACGCTTCGCTCAACGAAATCAACTCGGCGGAAAAAAACGTCATCACCATCGAAGATCCAATCGAGTACCAGCTCGAAGGGATCAGCCAGATTCAGGTGGCCAACAAAAAAGGTCTCACCTTCGCCGCAGGGCTCCGCTCTCTTTTGCGCCAGGATCCAGACATCATGATGGTGGGTGAGGTTCGTGACGTGGAAACGGCCCGGATCGCCATTCAAGCCGCCCAAACCGGACACCTGGTCTTTTCAACTCTCCACACCAACGATGCCGCGGGAGCTGTGACCCGGATGTTGGACATCGGGATGGAGCCCTATCTCGTTTCCTCTTCGTTGATCTGCGTCATGGCTCAGCGCCTCGTGCGGGTCATCTGCGAGCACTGCCGGGACCATCGGCGGCCAACCGAAGCCGACCTGAAGAAGCTTCGAGAAGTCGGGCTCGCCACCAATCAATTGATCAGCGGAAAGCTCGGCTTCGGTCGAGGCTGTGATCACTGCCTCGGAACCGGGTTCATCGGTCGAACCGGGATCTACGAGATCCTTGAAATCAACGACACCGTGCGAGGCCAAATCATGGACCGCGCCGGCTCCAACGTGATCAAGAAAGCAGCCGTCGAGCGTGGCATGTCAACATTGCGAATGGACGGCAAGAGCAAAGTGATGCAAGGTCTTACTACCTTGGACGAAATCCTTCGGGTCACCCAGATGGATGTCTTCTAGCCATGCCTGTTTACGAATACAAGGCGTTTGGCGATCGCGGCCAGGCTTTGAGCGGCATCCTGGATGCAGACAGCCCTCGGGATGCACGAGACAAGCTTCGGAAGAAGAAGGTCTTCGTCACCGGCCTCACGACCATCAAAACGTCGGGCGCAAAGTCCGCATTGAAATTCCGCCTTCCCAAGTTTCTCCAGAAGAAGAGAAACACGGAAGTCTCCATGCTGACTCGCCAGCTCGCCACTCTTTTGGGAGCCGGGATCCCCATGACCCAGAGCCTGACGGCTCTGATTGAACAGTCGGGGAACCCGATCATGGAACGGATGATCCGAGACGTGCGGGAAAAGGTAACCCAGGGTTCCAGTCTTGCCGAAGCCCTGGCCGCCCACCCCAACTTCTTTGATGATCTTTTCGTCAACATGGTGCGAGCAGGAGAAGCCTCGGGAAATCTTGACGGAGTGCTATCCCGACTCGCTGATTTTTCTCAAAAGCAAGATCGGATTCGTAACAAGGTCGGGGCGGCTATGGCCTACCCTGCCGTCATGGTTGTCATTGGATTCGTTGTGGTTACAGCACTCATGACGTTTGTTGTTCCAAAGCTCACCACGATGCTTCAGGATGCGGAAAAAGAGCTTCCGATCGCCACCAAGATTCTCATCACCGTCAGTCATACCCTCCAGGATCGCTGGTGGGCTCTGTTGCTGGCCGCGATATTTGCCATTATCGCCTGTCGAATGGCGCTGCAGAACCCGAAAGTGCAATACCAGGTCGATCGGATTCTTCTCCGCCTCCCCGTGATGGGAGACCTTCTTCTCAAGTCTTCCGTCTCAAGATTCGCCAATACCTTCTCCACCCTGCTGAAAAGCGGCGTCCCGGTGCTCGAGGGATTGGCCATCGTCCGAGAAATCGTTCGCAATCGAGTTCTTTCGGACACTCTTGAAGACGTCCGAACCTGCATTCTCCAGGGTGCGGATATCTCCACCCCGATGAAGAAGAGCGGGGTTTTCCCCCCCATGGTCGGATACATGATCGCGGTTGGCGAACAGACCGGCAATCTCGAAGGAATGCTCGATAAGGTCGTTGAGGCCTACGACGAAGAACTCGACATTGCCACCCAGAAAATGACATCCCTCATCGAGCCCCTCATTATCGTGGCTCTGGCGGGGGTAGTAGGATTCATCGTTCTCGCTATCCTCTTGCCAATCCTGGAGATCGGAGACTTGAACTGACGTTCTCCGAGAAAAGAGGAAGATGAGGAGCAGACGATCGTCAAAGACCCGGAGAAACGACAGCAAGACTTACCTCGCACCTTTCCAGCCGTCCTCTCCATTTCCCAAGTGGGATTCAGTACAATAGTTATGGGCCTATTCGGGTCCCATCCTCATATTCATAGGTTGAGCAGAACCGATCCAGTCAAGAGGAGTAAGAACAATGACATCTTCACAAACCGAACTCGAGACGGAAGAAGCCCTGGTATCCGTCGAGCTTCAAGATAGGCAGCCAACGGAAACAGACGAGCGCAAGTCCGAAAAGGGTTTGACCCTGGTGGAGCTCCTGGTCGTGATTCTGCTCCTCGGATTGATCGGCGGTGGCGTGGGCATGACGGTGATCGGCCGCTTCAAGAAGGCAAGAGTCGACATCGCTTCGAACAAGGTCAAGGAACTCGCCAAGGCCGTGGAACTCTTCCGCCTCGAGAACAACCGGCTTCCCGAATCTCTCAATCAGCTCAAGAGCAAGGAAGGCAACGGGCCTTACTGGGAAGATCAGCTCCAGGATCCTTGGGGACAAGACTACGTCTTCAAGGAACTCGGAGGAAGTGACTACGACATCGTTTCCTTCGGTGAAGACCGTGAGCCGGGTGGAGATGGTCGTGACGCCGATATCTCCTACCAGGAACTCATCCAGGGTAAAGACGATTCCGGATCGCCGTTCTAGTCAGGACTTGAACCATGTCTTACCTGGCAAAGCCAACCATCTCGAAAGAGAGATCTGATTCCGGATTCACGTTGATCGAGTTACTCCTCGTCATCGTGCTCGTCGGGATCATGGTTGGCTTTGGTGCGGTCAGCATGGACAACCTCTCCTTCACAGCTCGCCTCAAAGCCTCTGCCAGAGAACTTGCTTCCGTAGTCCGACTCGGACAGGATCAAGCCGTGGTCACCGGCATCTACCACACCCTCGAATTTGATTTCTTCAGGAGCCGCTATCGTCTCCTGATCCTCCCCGAGTGGGCCACGACCGATGAAGATGTCGATGACGAAGACATCGAG
This sequence comes from Planctomycetota bacterium, assembly GCA_029260825.1. Taxonomy (GTDB): domain Bacteria; phylum Planctomycetota; class JACOTG01; order JACOTG01; family JAJDCM01; genus JAJDCM01. The sequence continues at coordinate 3,793 of JAJDCM010000268.1, forward strand.
TTCTTGGGGTGGCATGAATTTCGAGATCGAGTCTTCATTGAAGACATCACCGAGGACGACGGAGATGTGATCGAGGAGCTTGAAGAGGGAGAAACCTATCGAGTGGGATTCGACATCGACGGCCCCCGCTACGGTTACGTGGTCCATATCATTGACGACAAAGGGGAGCGTTATTCCCTCGAGGTGAATGGTCTCACTGGCTTGATCTCCTTCTACGATTACTATCGAGAAATAGATCAGCTCACGGAGGAAGATTTTGACTTCAAATAGCCTGGTTTCCAAGCCGCAGCGAGGCTTTACCCTTCTCGAACTCCTGGTCTCCCTGGCCCTGTTCAGCCTCGGCGTGGTTTCTCTTTTCGTGGTGAAGTCCAACAGTGTCCGCGAAGCGTACATGAGCCGAAATCTCACCCTCGCCCGGATGCTGGGCGAATCCCTGATGGAGGACCTGGTCCTGGGAACTCGGGACTACGAGGACGGGGAAGGCGGAGACGTTTGGTCTCTCGAGGGCATCGAGTTCGAGGCCTTTCAAACCGACGACTACGAGGGCTTCTACTGGACTGTAGGAGTCGAAGAAGTCGTTCTGGTCGGTGAGACCGATGACATCGATTTCGACGAGAACTACGATGCCGGCTACGCCGAGCAACGCAACCAGGCCAAAGCAAAAGCCGACCCATTTGGCAACCCGAATTCGGGCTACACTCCCACGGGAAAACCAACATCCAGAAGAGCCGAGCCGAAAGACAATGGGGGCAAGAAAAATGGTGGAGGAGGAGGCGGACTCTTTGGCGGTGGGGGCGGATCGGACGGAGAGGAAGAACAGGCAGAGCCTGTCTTCGCCCTCAAACTTCGAGTGACCATCAATTTCCTCATCGCCAATCAGGAAGAGTACCTGGAGCTTGAGACACTCGCATCCTTTGTCATGGATGACCTTTTTGAAGGGGTCGATGATGGATCCGCCGAGGACGGCGAACCGGGTCTGAGCAATCAGGGAAAACAAGGCGCTTCAGGAAAAGACAACAACCGCAACCAGAACAGGGGCGATCCGAACGAAGCTGGTCGAGCCCTCTTTGGCGATGGATAGTCAAGCAACAGGAGCAGTCATGATGAGGTCACCGCGCACCGAGCAATTCCTGAAAAACTCTCCCCCCCCCGGCGAGAAGGTCATTTCGTCAGGTCACGGGCAAAGCGGATTCACTCTCCTTGAGATCATGGTCGCCATCTTCATTCTCGGTGCCATGATGACGGCGGTATATGGCTTTGTCATCAGCACAGTCCGGGTCAAAGATCGGATCGAAAGTCAGGCGGATGGTCTCGCCACCGGACCGGCCATCGTTTCTCTGCTGGCGTCGGACCTGCGGTGTGCCTATGGATACGACATCGCCGGCATGAGCTGCTTTGAAGGAGTCGACAATTCCATCGGGGCCGAACAATCCGCCGACTCGATCCATTTCATCAGTTCCAAGAACTCAAGGTCGGCTGACGATGAGATCGACGTGGCGGCAAGCAGCGACCTCACCGAAGTCTCTTACGTCCTGAGACAGAGCCCGGAGGACCCCCGCTTTCTCGAGCTCTTTCGACGGGAAGAATTCTTCGTCGATGAAGCCGTCGACGGCGGTGGAAAATACCGAAAGCTCGCCGACCGGATCGTCTCCTTCGACCTCCTGTATTTTGGCGGCGGCACCGATATGGAGGAGGAGCCTGAAGGAGAAGAAAGCTGGTCCAGCGCCAACCAAAGCCGACTCCCAAAAGCTGTGCGGCTCCGGATGGAAGTGGCCGATCCCTATGACGGAGATCCAGAACTCGAGCCCCTTCCCCGCATTTTCGAGAAGCTCATCAACCTCGCTCCCGGGCTGCACATGAATTCATCCGAGCTCGAACCTCTGCTTGCCGCCATGCATACCGAGCTCGAGAGTGACACCGACGAAGAAGGCGGAGCCGGCGGCCAAGGTACCCGTCAAGGAGGAAGAGGCGGTCGCGGTGGACGGAACAACGGCCAACAAGGTCGAGGCGGTCGCCGTGGCGGCAGAAACGGAAACGACGCAGGTGGCCTGTTTGGCGGAGGAAACAACCGGGGAGGAAATCGAGGGGGCAACCAAGGCGGCGGCACCAATCGTCGCTAGTATCGATCTCCCTGCGCCAAGAAAGAAAAGACGATGCCCCCGATCAACACCTTCGGTGGCATCGCCTGAACGAACAAACTCACTCCCGTCCACCAACCCATCAATCCGGAACGAACACGGGTCTCGCCATGATGGCATTCGTTACGCTTGCAGAAACCGACGCCGCTGAGCCTGGATCATAGATGATGCCCTGAATCAAGAATGGCGCAAATCGCCGGGGACCATCCGCCCGCGAAGCAAACACCCCTGGCGCCGGTTGCGATGGATAGGTGGCCTCCCCCAGCATCTCTGGACTTCCTATATTGTTCCAGATCCGATGAGGTTGTGGCTCCCCTCCGGTCCAGGGCGAGGGCAACGATAAAGCACCAAGACCAAAGGGGAGCCGGATACCTGCACAAACTTCAGGCTCCCCAACCCAGGCGTAGGCCACAAAAGGAGCCTCCTCTCCAAACGGTACGGACGGAGGACGCCGCATTCTCAACTCAAAGGACCCCAGGACATCGTAGAGCACAAGACGATCATCTCCCTCTCCGGCAGCTCCGTTCAAGAAGAGAACATCTGAAATCGTTCCCATCCCCGCATTGACGGTCCCTGCTCGACACGGAGCTTTCCGCACACAAAGCCCTGAAATCCCGACAGCTCCACTCTCGACAAGAGTTCCCACCAGACTCTGTTCTCCGGTGTAGAGATCAAAGACATAGAGTTCGTTGGATCCGACTCCGGCTCCCGTCGAAAGATACCCGATCTGACCGTCCTCGCTGGCAAGAGCGCCGACGGCTCCCAGGGTTGCCAGCACCGGGCCCAGTTCCGTGACAGCAAGCGTCATCGGATCGATGAGAAGAAGGGAATTGCTCACCCGATCCAGAGCGACAAGCTGCCCGTCACTTCTCATGACAAGACCGTTGAGATCTCGTGCATCCTCACCGATGACCCCAACCGTCGTCGCTCGTCCGGTGCCAAGGTCGATGGTAAAGAGCCCCGGACATGCGGCAGTCTTCTGGTTCACTCCATACGCCTCACCCCCTGGAGAAATCGC
>JAJDCM010000269.1 GCA_029260825.1 Planctomycetota bacterium
TTGTTTCAGCTGTTCTTTCCGGCTCGGGTGACGTTCTGCGCGGTGTGCCCGATGAAGTCGTCCCGAGCGAAAAAGATCATGGCGAGGATAGTCCCACTTGACATAGGTGACGGGTCGATGCACGAGAGCGGAAGGACGAACTTGTCTCAAGAGAGACAAGATGTGTTCGTCACCCGCTGGAATCGCATTCAACATACTGAACCACTTCTTGGAGCGGGCAAGAAACATGGCGTCTTCGCGACCGAGCGCGAACCAGCCTGAATGCTTGAAGAAATACTGCCTGTCGACCTCAAACTTTTGCCGGTATCGCTGGAGATCCTCCCACGGCCGCGGCGCATCCATGAACGACACATCCAGGCGCTGCATGAGTGCTCGGTAGACCTGATCCGGATGCTTCGTGGGGACACAAGTGTCGCTCAAGAACACAAAACGTTTGATGTCCACGTCCTTGACGGCCTCGGACAGCAGTGCGTAATACGCATTGGCTACGTGACCCCATCGCGTATACGCACGCCCCGGAACCGAGCGATTGCACAGAAACGAAGTCCGGGCGATGAGAGCCGTTCCATCGAGTCCGCAATCTTCGTCCGCGGGGGCCAAGTAGGGATGACAGTAAACCTTGAAGTGATGTGAATTCCCGGCCAAAAATGCGCGCCAGATGCCGGGATGGGCGTGATCCCCCCTGGTCAGGAACATCAGCGCTATTTTTGCTGTACCCGTATTCATCTGTCCGGTGTTTTCAGGAGCCCTTGTGATGATGACGCTCGTCATGCCGTGATGCTGCGGGTCCACGTGACGAGCGCGATCTTGTCCAGAATACCGATCAACGGCCAGAAAACAAAGGACTGAAGCTCCAACGTTGAACATTCAGGGCATCAGGATTGGACTTGATTGCCTTCAGGTTTTCGAGAAGAATAGAAAGTCCTCACGTGCGGCGATGCCCATCCCGTCTGTTGCGGGCAGGCGAAAATCTTTCGGAATCTCCTGCTGGTGTATTTCGTAGGCAAGGTCGTAGTCAAGCACAGAAAGGTCTCTTAGCTTGAAGTGCAGAACTTCCCTGTATAGCCTGCGGAGGTGCTCACCTAGCATTCCCTGCGAATCAAGATACTCGGCGATAGAGCGTCTCAATAGGATGTAGCTCAAGATTGCGCTTCTTCGCCTCTCTCCCGTCTGGCCAACGCTCTGAATGCTTCCATCGACCTGATATTTTTCGGTGAGAGGTTCGTGCGAAAGCAACACGATGGGGTTCCTCCGCATCAACCGGAACATCAGCTCATATTCCTGGCTTGCGCTCTGCCGCTCGTTCCAACCACCCATATCCAGGACGGCCTGTCGGCGCCAGAGATTTGCACTGGTCGTGCCCAGACCGGTCGTGATCAAGTTCGCCCAGGGATCCTGATACTTGGGACCGACAAACAATGGCAGTCTCGATCTTGAGATGTCAAGAAACGATCCCGCCACGACATCTGCCTTTCCCCCGCTTTCCTCAAATAGGCTCAATTGATGCTCGATCTTTCGGGGCATCAGGACGTCATCGGCGTCCAGGAACTGAATATGCTCACCTGTTGACCGACTCAACCCGAGATTCCGTGCCACCGCCGAGCCCGAATGTCGCTGGGAAAGGATCTCAATCCTATCGTTTGAAGCGCCTTGCAGCCTCTCCAGAACGGCGAGCGAATCATCCGTGGAGCCATCATCGATACAGAGAATCTGATGCGCCTGCAATGTCTGATCCTGGACGGAGTGGATTGCTCGCTCCAGATAGGGGGAAGCATTATGGAAGGGAATAACGACAGATACGGTTCCCATTCTGACTGAATCTTGGTGTGCAATATTCACCGACTTCGCACCTTGTCATTGAAAGCTCTTGGAGAACGGGCTGCCAGGCGGGTTCAGGTCGCCCGGCTTGCGAATCCCCCTACCACACACTAACAAAAATGTTGCCCTGGCGGCCCTCGAGTCGACCTAAAGTCTTTGTGGCGCACAACATTTCGACACCTCCGGCTCCCACCATCGCCTCAAGAACGATGAACGCACTCTTTGGAGTGAATCATGCTAAAATCCCGACGAGTTCACAACCAGATAGGAGACCGCAGCCCGACTGCCAGGAATCGGGATCAAGCCCACTCAAACCTCGGCTTGGAATCCACTTTGAACGTACCTTGCCGCACCAGCGCGGATCACAACAACATGAAAAAAACTGTCTTCATATTCGACCTGGACCAGACCCTGATTGACCGCTTTTCCACGGACACACTATCCCAGGTAAATTTTGATCTCTTCAGCCAGCTGAGGAGGAAGGGGCGGTCCAGGAGGTGTGAATACATCTTTGGAATCTTATCGAACTCCTGCTTCGAATCGGCAAGACGAGTGATCAACGTAGACGAACAGGATCACTTTGATTTCATGTTGTTTGAGAACGGCGCCGTGAAAATCCAAGGCGACCAGATTTTGCCCAATTTCGCCGATCGAGACCCTTCCTACCAGAACGCAAGAACCATCGTGGAAGAGTACGCACGAGAACACGCCAACTCGATCCGCGAAGTTTCCTACAAACACTTCACGATCGCGATCCATCTGGTGAACCCAGCAGCGAGAACTGCCCTCGGACAGAAGATAAACGAGGCGATCGCCCCTCTCGATTGGATCGCCCTTGCATCTCACCCAAAAGTCCTGGAGCTGTCGCCTCGAGCGCTCAACAAGACCTATGGGCTTGACCGAATCATGGATGAGTTTCCGGGGCCTCACAAGATCTACTTCATCGGCGATCAAATGCATCCGCGTGGGAACGATTACCCCTTGGCCATCGACCCTCGCGTTGACACCGCCGTTGAAGTCCGCAACGTGATGGACACGGAGGCCATTCTCCAGAACCTTCTCACTTTCCCATCCTTTGACTTTGACGACCATGCATTGCTTGCAGGGACTACGGCTAGAATCATCCAGGCCCCCAGGCTCATCTCCAAGATCGATGAAATCAAAGACCATATTGATCATATCTTCCTGGATTTTGATGGGACGCTTACCCTGAACCAATCACAGATTTACTTCCGAAACATTGAAGTTATCGAAAGACTGAAATCAGCCGGAAAGAGGGTCTGGATCATCACCGGCCGCTCCTGGGGATGGTGCGACATGCTGGTTCAAACGCTCCCCGTCGATGGTATCATCGGCGAAAACGGAGCATTTGCCTTGTACTGGACCGATGGCTCCATCAAGAAATGGACTAGCGAAAGAATAGACACCGAATACCGCGAAAAAAAGCAACGGATCAAGGCTCAGATAGAAGAAGCGCTCCCGGACACTATCTGGGCGAGCGACCAACACTTTCGAGAATATGATCTGGCGGCCATCACAAGTGAACACGATGTCTCAATGCCTGACCAGGATCAGAACACCCTCCTCTCGCTAGCGAATCACGCCGGCGCAACAACAGCATTGAGCTCGATCCACATCAACATCTGGTTTGGGCACTACGACAAGGCCCGCTCCCTCGTTGATTTCATGCAAGACACTTATCAGCTCGACACCCACACACTCCAGGAGTCCAGCCTCTTCATCGGGGACTCCCCGAATGACGAACCGATCTTCAGGCTACTGGAGCACAGTTTCTCGGTTTCTAACATCAAGGCGTTTCTGCCGCGCTTGAAATACCCACCGTCACACATCACAGAGGAAAACGCGGGACTCGGCGCCTTTCAGGTCCTCAGTAAAATCGCTGACAACAGGACGAGTCAGCGCATTGACATGCAAGCCACGCAGAACACATTGGATACCTCTGTGATTATCCCCTGCCTGGAGGGACTGGAGAAGCTCGAAAACACCATCCTGTCTTTTGTCAGGGCAAGTCAACATCTTGGCGCCTGCCGCGACAAACGAGTCGAGCTCATCCTGGTTGACAATAACTCACCCGTTTCTTCATCCATTGCAGCTCTGGGTCAGCGCTATCGGGAAATGATCGACATCATTATCATTCAGCAACCGAAGCTGGCTTCCACCTTCTCATTGTGTGACGCTCGCAATCGAGGCGTCATGAATGCGAGAGGCGAATTTATCTTTTTCACAGACTCTGATTGTATGGTGCCCCCCGATTTCTTCGTCACACTTGATTCATTTACTCAGACGATGAACCGAGAAGACAAATGGGTCCTCACCGGCGAACGCGTATTCGTAAGAGCGCCAAAAGAGGTGAACCTGAATGATCTCTCAAAAGACTATTTCGAGCAGCTCGATCGATGCCCCTCTGCCTCCAACTACGGCCTCATCAAGGACCGACGCTTCCCTTGGATCGAGAACCTACCGAACGAAGAGCACCCCTGGAATTTTGTTCATGGTTGCTTCATGTTCATGCCAAAGCAAGCCTACGTTGATGTGGGCGGGTCAGACACCCGCTACGACGGCAACTGGGGCTACGAAGAGATTGAACTGATCCATGAAATCGTTACGCAAACTCACTCTGAGGTATATTTCACTCACCAGGCAAAGGTCTATCATCAAGAGTTTTCCGAGGACCTGGCAAAGATCAACGAGAACGAATACCGCTCCGACAAGTCAAACAACCCCAATTGGATCCGCATTTGCGAGAAGATCGACGGATTCAAACGATTCAAGTCAGAGCAATTCAGCAAGCGAGGAATCGCCTGCACCCTCGAGTAAATCGTCGAGACTTCTTTGAACCACCACGAGCCGAGAAAGCAGAGGACTCTTGATGGACCAGCGCCCTTCTCTTTCAAGGTCGAAGAAGGCTTTTTTTTCTGCACTTACACTGCTGGCCTTGTTTTCCGGCGTTGAAGGCATCCTCTGGCTCATCGGTGTAAAACCATCTTTGGTCGAGGAAGACCCTTTCATGGGCTTCTCAACAAAAGTATCTACGTTTATTGAAAAACGCGACAAGGAATCTGGGGAGAGGCTCCTGGTCACGGCAGGAAACAAGCTCGATTTCTTCAACCGCCAGATATTTTCCAGCAACAAGAGCGAGAACACATATCGAATCTTCTGCGTGGGAGGCTCCACGACTTTCGGCCGCCCCTACGATCATCGAACTTCATTCTCGGGCTGGCTTGCAAAGTTCCTTCCTGCTGCGGATTCAACCCGGACCTGGGAAGTCATCAATTGCGGTGGAGTCAGCTACGCAAGTTATCGGGTTGCGCTCCTCATGGAAGAACTCGCTCACTACGAACCCGACCTATTTGTGATTTACACCGGCCACAACGAGTTTCTCGAAGATCGAACCTATGGTGATATGGCGAGCGATGGCGGGCTGGTTCGGAGCACGCGCACGACTCTTCTCAGAACCCGGACCTACTCCCTCCTTCGGCGATGGATCCTGGCCATGCGTTCCCGGAGTGAGTCCAGCAAAAAGTCGCTGATGTCGGAAAAAGTCAAGACCCGACTCGACAACTCGATTGGCCCGGAAGATTATCATCGCGACGAATCCTGGAAGGGGCAGGTAATCAATCACTTTCAGTACAATCTGGAACGAATGATTGCCCTTGCAAGAACGGCAGGCGCAGAGATCGTCCTGATTACACCGGCAGCCAATCATAAGGACTGTACCCCCTTCAAGAGCGAGTGGAGTGCAGATCTCGAACCGGAGGAACAACGACTCGCCCAAGAGGAACTCAAACAGGCCAGGGACGCGTTGCTCCGAGGCGAAAAAGAGAAAGCTCTCGCAGATCTTACCCGAGCGACTGGAAGGGATGGAACCCATGCCTCTCTCCAGTTCCATCTAGGCCAGGCTCTGCTTGCAGAAGGGCACGACAGTGAAGCGAAAGCCGCTTTTGATCGAGCACTTGCCGAGGACATCTGTCCACTTCGGGCACTCCCCCCCATCGTCAAGATCGTCCGCGATGTCGCGATGACACAGAGGGTTCCACTCGTTGACTTCGTCCAACTGGCCGAGAAGATGAGCCCCCATGGAATCGTGGGAGCAAATCTCTTTCTGGACCACGTGCATCCAACAATCGAAGGACATCGACTCCTGGCGCTGGAAATGATTCAGGTATTGATGGACAAGGGAATCGCCATCGCATCATCGGACTTTGGGCCAGCCAAGGTGGATGATTTGACTCGTGAGTTGCTCGGGACCATCGACAGCAGATCTCATGGAGTTGCTCTTCGGAACCTGTCCAAAGTCCTTGGTTGGGCGGGAAAGACAGAAGATGCACTCAGGCTCGCACTAGAGGCCGTTACCCTGGTTCCGGAGGACCCGGAGGCACATTTTCAAGCCGGTTCCCACCTCCTGAGACAGGGAGAGCTCGCCCGCGGTGCTGAGCATTTGAAGAAGGCAACGTTGCTAAATCCCGGATGGTTACGTGGACGCTATAACTACTCGGTGGCGCTGATGCGATTGCAAAGGCACGAGGAAGCCGAACGGGAACTTCGGCAGTGCCTCAGGATCCGGGCGGACAATGTCGATGCGCTCTATCTCCTGGGTTGCGCTCTGGAAAAGCAAGGCGCGTGGGGCAATGCCCGAAGACAATTCAATAAGGTGCTGCAGAAAAAGCCCCGTCATGCAAAAGCAGCCAAAGCCCTCCGGCGTCTTGAAGGGCGTGAAGATCCCCCCTGACTCCTGATCCTATCTGACGACACCCGGCACCCGGACTGAAAGACAGGGCACTTCCTTGTCTCGCCAAGTTGAAGGCCCCCATTCCTTGGAACCCGCCCCCATCACTATCTTCCGGCCGTTGACACATCCAGCACAAGGGCATTCGAAACTCGATACCGGGGTTGAGGGGCGCTGAGATCGCGAACGATTGCCTGGAGCGACGCCACGATCTCGTGCCGGACACCCCCATTCTTCAGAATAGACCAGGGAGCATTTGCCGGCGCAGGAAATTCCTGGACGCCCGAGCAAACGGAGGCTGGAATATTCGCTCCTCGAAGGCACAGAAACGGATTCGTCCCTCCGGGCGAAGGAGTCAGCGGCGTGGAGTTGATGAGGCAGCCAAGGTCCTGTCCGCCTGCCATCAGCGCCGTCGGATGCACTTCGTCTCCCTGCCAGACGAACAAAACATAGGAAGACTGGCTCGGGCCGGCCGGAGGAGAAACCAGCGAGACCGTGATCGGCTCCCCCACTTTGGAATACACTCTGCGCGTCAAGCCGATTCCCGGCGACCCATTTACGAAAAGCACATCGGCGACGGAACCCGCGTCCCGATTCACCGAACCCTGGATACACTCCGCATCTCGAAGACGATTCGGAAGAACCCCAAGCACATCCTCCCCAAGATCCCCACTGAAGACGATGTCCGGGAAACCATCCTGGGTGAAATCGCCCACCTCGAAACAACGCGCAGCATGGGGGATGTAGTATCCATGTTGCGATTCGAGGCCGCCGACAGAGTCCCCATAGAAAACGGTGATGAGCCCCGAGCTACTCCCGAGGAAGATGTCGAGCGATCCGTCCTGGTTGAGGTCAACGATCCGGGACCCAGCAATCACTCCGGACGACACGAAAGGCCCATCTTCCACAAACCCTCCCAGGCCATCACCGATCAGCACCGACCAATCAGTCCTTCCAGCCACGACAAGATCTACGTTGTCGTCTTCGTTCAAGTCTCCCGTCGTGATTCCGTAGATTGCAGGCAACTGGATCGGAACCTCTACCGGCGGCGGCACTGAGCGAATCCCTCCGAAGGAGAAGAGCTCAAGGGAAGCACGATCGCCGGTGGTGAAATACCCGACAAGGACATCCAGATGGTTGTCTCCGTCCGCATCCGCAACCGCCATCGAGGTTGGATTCTGGGGAAGGGTCAAGGTCGTCGGTTGGACCAGGCTTCCGGTTCCATCGCCGTACGAAACCATGAGTGTACCAGCAGGTCCAAGGAGAGTGAGCACGTCGAGGTGACCGTCCTCATCGATGTCGGCGATATCGACAGCAACGCAAGAGGTTCCGGTTCCAGCGGGAAACGTATCGAGGTAGAAGAAGGTACCATCCCCATTTCCCAGGAGAATGGAGACGCCGCCTTCCAGCACCGCCAGATCGACTTTGCCATCCTCGTCAAGGTCGCCGCTCGCCGCTAGCTCCGGGAAAGGACGGACGGGCTCGCTGGAATTCGAGATCGGAGGAGCAAAGCCCCCCTCTCCATCACCCAGATGAACATCAACGCTGGGAAAAAGAAGGGAGGGGTGAGTCGTCACGACATCAAGGAACTGGTCTCCATTGACGTCTTCCACGATCAGACACTCCGGGTTTGGCGACGTCGGAACAACCGGGACGGGGAGGCCTGACTGTCCCCGGCCGTTTCCCGAAAGGAGTAAGATGGCATCCCCAGAGGGGAGAAGAAGATCGCAGTGTCCATCCTCATCGAAATCGCCAGGGATGATGACAGGGAAGAAGCCGGCGAACGGAGGCTGAGACTCGATGAACCCCGTGCCGGTCCCCAAAAGAATACTGCCGTCGCTGTGCACCACGTCTAGCAGGCTGTCCTCGTTCAAATCGGCCACAGCTCGTAGAGAGCCGATGGGAAGGACATCGGAAAGAATCGTGAAGCTCCCGGTGCCGTCCCCGAGCAGGAGAGCTCCGGCCGAAGTGACGAGGTCGATGTGGCCATCGTTATTGAAATCACCACTTTGAGCGATGAGTGTCCAGAAATCCTGGAGAGGGATCGGAACCTCGAAGTCACCGCCGCCCGCTCCGAGCAAGAGCACGGCCTGCTCTTCCGAGCTGATGAACAAGTCGAGGGCACCGTCCTCGTTGAAGTCCTCGGGAACACATAACCAAGGAGTATCAACTCCCGTGGCGATCTCCTGAACGGGGCCGAACGATCCATCTCCCTCACCCAGCACCAAGAAGATGGATTGGGTCACCGGAGCGAGCTCTCCCGATAAGAAGAGCAAATCCGGATTCCCGTCGCCATCTACATCCCCTGCATCCAGGTCCGCAAAGCGGGAGGACAAAATGTTCGGTAGAATGTCATACTGACCGGTCTGGGCGAAGTTCCCCAGACCGTCTCCGGTCACGATCGTCAACCGATCCAGGTTCTGACTCAGAAATGCAGCGTCAACGTGCCCGTCGTGATTCCAGTCACCGACTACGTCCGTCTTCGACCTCGGCCCGAATGGAACGTTGGGAGCTCGCTCGAAGATTCCGCTACCGGTTCCGAAATAGAGCCGATGCGGGGAATCGGCCCTTCCCACCAGGAGATCCAGATGAGAATCCTCGTTGAAATCGGCAACAGAAATCGCGGCCGGACCGACGTCAAGGGTGGCGCGAGAAACGTCGAAGAGGGGAACGTCCTGGGCATGGGTAGCTGCGGACGAAACGCCAACGATATAGGCGGACAGCAGGAATCGTCGCCAGCCTGGGCATTGCTTTTTCATGGTCGGTCTCGATGCCTCCGTACAATCATTTTTATTATCTTCCAGGTCATGAGCCTGATCAAACTCAGGCAACAACAGGGGGCAGTCGTCTCCGACCCTCAACCGGCGCACATGCAAGACCCGGAGGCTGCCGAGTTCCGGCCCCTACAAGGAAGGTGCAAAACAGAAGACTTCTTTTTCGAAATACCTACGAAATAGCAAGATATGACGATTTGGAAGGATGTGGTTCAAAGGAGTAATGAACGCGCCGCTTTACTCGCCCGTTGCGTCCCACAGGACAAAGGCGCTCCAGGTTCCGAGAGGAAGCCCATCTCGAATCGCCATCCGCTTGGCATGGGACAGGGCGTCGATTCTCGACATCCCTCCCTCAAGCCAGGCCCGGTAGAACGAGACGATCAGCTTGCGGGAAGCTTGATCCTGGATGCGCCAGAGGGTCGAGATGACGGACCGTGCCCCCCCGGCCAGTGCCGCTCGAGAAAGCCCCAAGACTCCCTCAAAGGTTTGAAGTGGGCCCTGATTGCTTTCGCAAGAGGAGAGGACCATCAGGTCCACATTGAGGTCGAGATTCGAGACGTCACGAATTCGAACGAACCCATCTTCTTCCGCCTCCTCTCGATCGGCCTGGGAGAGCACGAGACAGCTCAGGGTCGGTGAAAGATCGGATCGTCCATGCACCGCAAAATGGAGAACCGTGGCCTCCCGTACCTCGGGCCGATTCTTGAGATTCTCCTCGCTCGCATCCTCCCCGAGAAAAACGCAGAAACGGGCTCCTTGGATCTCGAGAGAAAGCGGTTCAGTTCGCGACTCCGACGGAAGATGCTTGCGGAGCTCGGCTCTTTCTTCGTCGTTCGCGGCAAAGAGCTCCGAAACTTCAAGCACTTCCATCGCCGCATGGGGAAGCGGCGCAAAGGCATCTCGGTTGAGCTCGTAGTGCGCCGTCGCAAGCGTACTCAACCGATGGAGATCGGGGATGGCGGGATCACCAAAAGCCACGAAGCGATGCTGGTCTCTTTGCCTTGAAGGTTCCGAAGCCATCTGCCGGAACACGGTGCCGGAGTGAACATAAGAAATCGAGTACTCCTCGACCAGAAATCGAGCCGGCTGATCCGATTGATCCGGGGGAAGGAGCAAGGCATCAAAGGGTATCCGAGAAAGCTCCATATCAGGTGCTATCAGCAGAGTGCGAATCTTCTTGTTGGCGGAAAGCCGATCTAGAACGGGATCCAGTAATCGCTCTGCCAGGCGGCGCAGAGAGTCCCGGGTTTCGGGTCGTCCGAGACTCCCCACCTTCCCTCTTTTCGGGGTGGATTGGATCTGAGCGAGAAGTCTCTGGGTCTCTTCCTTCAGCCCCGACCACTCTCCCAGAGGAACGAAATCAACCGACGATCGAGTGATGACGAACGCATAGACCTTCTCGCTGACGAAATACTCGAGAAGAGCCGCATCCTCGGCAAGCACCTTCTGCACTTCCTCAGGAGTAGTCGGCTGAGGACGAATCAATGAAAACGCCCGGCTTCGGAGACGCACCGTCTCCACAAGAAGATCCAGTTCACGCTCCTCTGACTCGAGACGTCGACGAACGTTGCTGATCTCTCCAAGATCGGCAAGGGAGAGATGTCGATCCGGCTTCCTTTCGAGCGCGCCGAGATCTCGCTCGGTTTTTCCGGCTCTGCTGACGATCTCGTCATACTCAGGAATCAGATCCTCCGGAACGTACTCAAGACCGGCATTACTCCCACACAGTAGCTGAGCCATTCCAAAAGCATGGAAAGTCTGAATGACCCTGTACGCCGAGGCAATGTCCTCGGGTTTCTTCTGCTCGAGCTTCTCGAGACTTGAAAGGATTCCGACAGGCGCGTTGATCCATGATTCGCGCAGGTTCTGAGCGCTTTCTCCAACCGTGGGAAGGGACCTGGATAGCCGGTTCCGAACATGAGCGGCGGCCATCAGAAAGTCGTCCAAGGCATCCCTGTGCTTTGACTGATCGGCAAGGAGAAACCCGCGATCCAGATAGGCCCCCGCTTGAGCCTCCGACTCTTCGTTCCCTTGAAAACGATCGATCACCTCGGTGTAAAGTTCGAGGGCCTCCTGGTTCTTCTCGAGCTGTTTCAGAATTCCAGCCCTAACGTTCATGCAACGAGTCTCTCCGAGGGCGTCTCCAGCCTTTTGCATCATCGCCTCCACCCTCGAGATCTCCGCAAGAGCCTCTTCGAGACGGGAAAGCCGACTCAACGTGTAGGCGCGATTACACAGCGTTGCGTTGAGTTGCTCCGCTTGTCCGAGCTGACGACACAGGACCTCCGCTTCCGAAAACCCCCGGAGAGCTTCATCCCAACGGGACAACCCACAATAACTTGCGGCCCGACTCGCGAGGAGACTGGTGAGGCGGATCGGATCGTGTATCCGAAAGGAGGCTTCCGCTGCATCAAAAGAGGTCAGGGCATCTTCCAGCCTATGGATCTTGAAGTACACTTGACCGCGTTGAAAACTCGCCATCGCCCGGAGAAAAGGATCCTTCACAACTTCCGCACGATCCTCGGCCTCGGCAAGAAACGAAAGAGCTTCCTCGTACCGCTCTTCCAAAAAAAAGAGGATTCCTCGCGTGAGGGAGACGCGGGCCAAACTCGTCCGATCCCGCATCTTCCTGAAAAGTACCTCGACCTGATCGAGTGCATCCCGGGCTTCATCTCGCCTTCCCATATCCATCAGGATCTGCGCACGATTGTACATGGCGAGCGCAATCACGGATCGGTTACCGACTCTCGACGCGAGCGTCAACGCCTCGTCGTATGCGGCCAAAGCCTCTTCCCATCGAAATAGCATGGACAGTGCCGCACCGCGGCTACTCGCCGCCTTCTCGGCCCGGGCGAAATTACGGACCTTCCGAAAAATGCCTTCCGCATCGGAATACGCCTGAATCGAAAGTTCGAATCTCCGAAACGAGTAGTGCACCTCTCCGCGCAAGTAGAGGCAGTGAGCCTGGCCGCCTTGATCATCGAGCTCCCGGTAGAGAGTCTCGGCCAGGAGAAAGGATTCAAGCCCGTCGTCCAGTTCCCCGATACGGACGAGAGCCAACCCTGCGTTTCGAATCGCCCGGGCCGCAAACCGGAGCTTCCCAACCCGACGGTAGGCCTCTCGGGCCAGTTGATAGGCCTCTTGGATATCCTTGGATGTCCCGACCCGAAAACCCAGGCGCTCGTAGAGGATCGCGGCCAGGAGATCCTGTTCAGTGCCTTTGACTTGTTTTTCGAACGAGCGGACCCGTTGCCACATCGAGGCCTTTTGATCCGCGGCGCCAAGAGAAACCGAGTCGATCTCTCGCACGAGAGCTGCGCATGCGGGCGTCAACGTCTCGTGATCGGGTGCGATGATGACGTTTGGATCCTGAGTCGACGGTTGCTTCTGAGCGTGAACGACTGATCCTTGCAGCAGGACAAGAAGGGACAAAATACCCGACCCGCAGACCATCAACCTCATTCGTATTCGTGAGCGGTTCATCTGTCTCAAGGTTCCTCATCCGGAAGAAGGGTGTAGGCGACCGAGGTGGCTTTCCCGTCTTTTAGCAAGAGTAAGGCCTCGCATTGAAGTAGCCGGGCGAACCGAGCCTGTTCCTTCGTTGCTCGAGCGGGCAACTCCTCCAGAACAGCGAGGCAGTCAAACGCCATGAAACGGGAGTTGAACGTCGCGGCGCGAAGAAGGCAGTCCAGGGCCGCGTTCCCTGTCTTCTGCATGGAAAGGACCGCCTCCCTCACGCCCTCCGACACGGCCCGAAAATCAACGGGGGGAGGAGAGAAATGCTGCGCCAGATCCGGGTGGTGTTCGGAATCGAGAGAAACCGACCATTGATAATCTCGGTCTCGAGGAAGGATCTGCCCCTGCGCAAAACAGGACTCAAGAAGCGGGTTTCCGTCCTCCACACCGAGGATTCGGGGGAGTTCGAGATCGAGGTCAAACAAAGCGGATCCTTGTGTGCTGCCCCGGGAAGCTGGACCGAGAACATAGCCCCGGTCCTGTTCCTGGGAGATCCAAAATCGTTCTACCGCCATCTCCCTTCCGGTCAACGCATCGACAACGCGCACGACATAGTGGTACGACGGATCATTCGGGCCCATCGGGCGAAGCATGAATCGAAAACAGAGGCGCGAATCAGAGACAGTGGCACGCGGATGAATGAGCCACCGCTGGTCACGACTGACCCGGAGCCGGATCGTGGCCTGCACAACCACTTTCTTTGCTGCGTCGGAGAGTGTATCGATTCGAGAGAAAGACTCTCGAGCAGCATCGTCGGGAAGACTTGCAAGCAAGTCCTTCGGAGTCGGCTGCGGATCGGGGCTGAAGAAAGCAAACCATCCAAGGGTCGTCCCGATCAGCAGCAATGCCGCTCCCGCGAGAACGACCGCGGGTCGGAGCTTGAGAAACCGTTTCGTCCCGGTTGATGCAGAAGATGGAGAAATCGATGTGGAGGCAAGCCGCGCCAGGGCTCGAAGAGATTCTTCAGTCGGGACTTCCCCCGACTTGTCCAGAGTCTCGGCCAGGCCGTCGAGATCTTTCAAGAGAGACTCGATCGAATCAGGATCGGGATCGCGACTCATCACCTCATCCTCCGTTGCAGTTCGAGGTGCTTCTTTGCCCGCTTCACAAACCACTTCAGCGCCGACCGGGCCCGATATCGCACGCCGTTTTCCGAGATCCCCAGCTTGCGGGAAAGATCGGCAATGAAACCGTGATAGGCCGAAAACCGAAAATCGGGGTCTCCGATGCGACCGTCACGAAACACATCCGCGTGCTCGAGGAGCGCGACGAACACCACAAAAAG
>JAJDCM010000270.1 GCA_029260825.1 Planctomycetota bacterium
GTGCCTTACGTCGTTTAGGACTTGTGAGCCTCATGGATGAGTATCGAAGACTGGCGTGTTCCTCGTGAACCGCCGTATACGGAACCGTACGTACGGTGGTGTAGGAGCTGGGAGGGGGCGACCCCTCCCGGCTACCTGATGTGCAAAAATTGGCAAGAACAAAGGGTGGGATCGACAGCGGAGTCTTTGCCAGTAGAAGCCCTGGCTATCCTTGTTACCCAGCACTTTGGGCAGCGCTCTCTTCCCGTGTCGGGATGGACACTCCATCCAGAAGGCATGCAGGTGTCCGACGTCCACTGGTGTTTGCGAAGGCCGGAACAAAGAACAAGCCCGGATCTTTGGAGACCCGGGCTTGGGACGTGTTTCAAGTTCTTTGGGTGAAAGGGAGCCTTGGCCTACTCCTCTTCAAAGCCGCTTCCCCGATCTGCTCGGGACGATGACCCCAGGCGTTCCATCGCCTTCTTGATGATCTTGTGGGCCTTGAATGTGATGTCTTCCGGAAGGTTGCGGTCGTTGGCCAGTCGATCCAGAGCTACCTGAGACTTGTGAGGGGACATCTTGGCAATCGCCTTGAGAGCGCTCATCCGGTGGTCAAAGTTCTCGCTATTGTTCCGAACAACCCGCTCTAGAGTGTTCAGGAGAGTCTCTTCCTGGTGGCTCGGCTCATTTGGTTCTTGATTGTCAAAGACCTCGGAAAGGGTATCCAGAGCTTCTAGTCTCACTTCTGTATCTGCTTGCGGGTCTTCAATTTCATTCTGAATGGCGACCAGAGCCTCCGGGGTGGCCAGGGTTCCCAGGCCCCGGATTGCGCTCATGCGTACTTTTGGATCGAGTTCGTTCGCCAGGATCTCCAGGAACAGATGGGTCGAATCCAGGGTGGGGCGACTCGAAAGCACCTCCAGGATCGCTCGTCGCACGGGAATGCTGTTTTCTGTATTGAGTCGATCAATGAGGAAGCCGATCGTGGAGGCACCTGGAAGAGCTCCCAGGGCAAAGATCAAGGCTTCCCGAACGTCCGGATCCAGGCTCTCGTCGAACATCTGTTTGGCGAGCTCAAGGAAAGTGGCTCCGGATTCGTCCTGGAGACCCCGGATCTGCTCGATGATCGCGAATCCGAGCTCGAAATCACCGTTCTTTACCGCAGCGATCAGACGCTGAACGAGTCCGAGTGGCTCATTCGATTCCCCCTCGAGGTCGGCTTCAGCATCGGACGTTGAGATCATGACTTCGGAATCGGAGTCCAGGGCTGCTTGCTGGTCCCGCTGGAAATCCGTTCGATCGGAAATCGATGGGCTGCTGAGCGAGGTGGCTCGATTCAGCGTTTTTCTCTCCTGAGGGGAATCCTTCTCGCGATCCAAAATGTTGGATGCGGATGCGATTTCGGTTGCCGGGGACGCCGTCTCGTCGCCTTCCAGCATCCGCAGCCCCAGTGTGACGACGAGCGGCAATGACGCTGCAAGGGCGAGGAGAAGACCCGGCCTGGAGGTCATCGCGGAAGTCATGCGTCCGAGGAAGGGCGCCTTGACGTGGTCCAGCTGGATTAGATCCGCGGAACCGGGCTCCTCGGTCAGGATCATGTCGGTCATTCGGTCGGAGAATTCTTCGACCTCCGGTCGGAGGGTTCCGATCGCGGCATTGACTCGTGTGTGATCCATCTTGATCTGCAGGTAGTAGGAAAAGCAGGAAGAGCAGCCTTCCAGGTGCTTTTCTACGCCAGATCGAGATCGAATTCCGAGTTCTCCATCAACGAATGGTGACAACCAACTTCGTGCTTTTTCACATCTCATTGTCTCTTACACCCTGAACCCGGGCATGCCGGGCCATCCTTTCGCGCAGGATCTTTCTCCCTTTGACGAGTCGAACATTCACCGCCGAAGCCGAGATGTTCAGAATCCTGGCGATCTCCCGATAGGACAAGTTCTCAAAATAACGAAGAAGCAGGGTTTCGCGATAGATCGGCGGCAATGACCGAACCGATCGCAGGACGTCTGATTCTTCGCCACGACTGTAGGCATTTAGATGCGGGTTTGTTCCCGCGGATGGATCTTCGATGTCGTCCATGACATCGTCGAGGGAAACCTCGATTGATTTCTGCCGGCGTAACCAGTTCAGGCAAACCCGTTTGGTGATCCCGTAGACCCAGCTCCCGAAGCATTCCGGTTTCTCGAGCTTGGTCAGGCAACGGTATGCCTGAAGAAAGACCTCCTGAGAAAGATCGTCCATCTGGTCCCGGCGTCCGGTGAAGTGATAGATCAACCCGAAAACGGTCCCTGTGTATTTCTGAATCAGTCCTCGAAATGCGTACCGATCACCATCGAGCACATTTCGAATTATCGTTGCATCCGTCACGGTGCGTACCCCGCTGTCGTTACCGCGAACCCTGGTTCCTTCCGGATAGATAGTGGGGTGATCCCCGTTTCCTATCATCGGAAACCTGGAAAACTTGCGAGTTGGACTTCACGAGCGCCGAACTCGATCCATTGTAAGGGATGATTCAGGATTTTGAGAGCTGCAAAGAGAGGAAAGGGACCGATCCCGGGGCCTTTTCCGCTCCGGAAGGGCGTTGTCCTAAGGTTGGAATTGATCGATGCTTACTCTTTGTCGGGCTTCTCTTTGACCTCGGGAGGATCCGCTTGCGGGATGTATCCAAGCTGCTTCAGTGCATCCTTGATTGAATCGTCCAGCTGGACGTCCTCCGAGCCCTTCTTTGGAAGGGCATTGGCCAGCTCGTCCACCTTCTTGATCATATCGTTCAAACGAGTTACGGCTTCGGTGGCAAAGAAAGCACCCTCTCCCATGGATCTGAGCTCTTTTGGGTCTTTCTTGAGGTTGAAGATGACTCCCTTTCCAAAGTCTTTGGAGTCGGGTGTTGTGTTGTAAATTACTTTGTACTGAGGGGTTCGGATTGATCGGAGGTGACGGCGATACTGGACGGAATCCATGGTCAGCTCGGAAAAAATGAGCGCCTCGTCCATCTCCCGGTCGGTCCCATCGATCAGCGGCTTGAGACTTCTCCCGAGAGCCTCGGGCGGGCTTGGAACTCCGGCGAGATCGAGCAAAGTTGGCATGATATCGATGATGGAAGCCTGGCTCGAAACCCTCACCCCTTCCTCGATCTTTCCCGGCCAGGAAATGATGAGGGGAATGTGAAGCACCTCATCAAAAAGGTCTTTCTGGTGTCCCTTGGTGCCGTGTTCGAAGAAGGCCTCACCGTGGTCGGATGTCACCAAAACGATGGTGTTTTCCGAGAGTCCGAGGCTCTTCATCTTGTCGAGGATTTTCCCGATGTGGTCATCGGTGTAGGCGATTTCACCGTCATAGAGGCCAATCAAATGGTCGAGATCTCGAGGGTCCATCTTGTCGTTGATCGCCGGGTTGGTTTCAAACGACGAGAGATCCAGCGTGGTTCGGTAGGTTGGGTCGGTGAAGCGGGTGGCGTATTCGGCGGGGGGAAGGTAATCGTAATGCACATCCCACATGTGGACGAACAGGAAAAAGGGCTTATTCTTTGAGGTTCTTTCGAGCCACCGAGACACCTCTTGGTGGATGCGCGGACTGGTAACGTCATTGTGGGAAGCGTGGTGCTGGTCCGGCTTGTAGCCGATCGAGTGCTTGTTGTCGACCTCGCCCGGTTCCATGTAATCGAAACACTTGATGTATTTGTCAAAGCCCCGGCCAAACCCAAAAGCAGGAATGAGGTAGGGCCCGCTGTAGAAACCCGCCGTGTTGTATCCGCCTTCCTGGAGAGCCATGGGGAGGGTGATTCGAAGGGGGTCAAGTGCTTGATCGTGAGTTGTGACCCCATGAACCGTATCGTACATGGAAGTAAAAAGGGCCATGTGGGAGGGAAGTGTCCAGCTCGTGGTGCTAAAGGCCTTTTCAAACAAGGCTCCCTTGCTTGCCAGCTGGTCGATCCTGGGACTCGTCTTGCGCCCATAGCCATAGGATGACAGGTGATCGGCGCGAAGGCTATCGATGCTGATCAAGACAATGTTCGGGCGAGGGTCTTTTTCGCCGCAGGCCGAAAGGATGAGTGGCAGCATGAGAGCTGCAGTGGCCATCCACACTCCGGCGGACTTCCGAGATCGCAAGTTTCCTCTCCTCCTGGGGGGTTGCCTGAACTCATGAATCGTTCGGGTTGCTTGAGTCTGGAGTCTTTTTTCGAGCACCTTGCTCGTACGATTTTGTGTTTTTCCTGGGATCACCGGGTCAGTTCAACAAGTTCGGGGGGTGCGTGCAAGAGTCAGTGGTGACGGATCCGATCCATCGTTTTCCTTCGGGAGCATTCCGGGATTGGGGTATAGTTACGCTTTTCGTCGGGCTTTCTTTGCCTCTCAACCTCCGGTTCTGAGCGAAATCATGTCGGCTTCCGCGAACCCGCTGGCTTCGATCATTGTGCTGAACTACAACGGCCTCGATCATCTCGAGGCCTGTTTGGACTCCCTCTCACGACTCGAGTTCCCCAGGGATCGCCTGGAGATCCTTCTTGCGGACAATGGTTCTTCAGACGGATCCCTCGAATTTGTCCGGTCTCGCTACCCGGACGTTTCCGTGGTGGAACTGGCTCAGAACCACGGTTTTGCCGGGGGCAACAATCGCGCCGCAGAGATTGCCCGGGGGCGATGGGTCGTTTTCCTCAACAACGACACCCGGGTTGATCCACGCTTTCTGGAGCGGCTCCTCGACCCTCTTTCGGATGAGGTCGTCGCTTCCTCGTCCAAAATCCTGAGCTTCGACGGCACAAAGATGCTGTATCGAGGGGCCGAGGCCAACCTGTTCGGCTTTGGCTATCAGCTCGGTATGGGAGAGGAATATGTGCCTCGTGCGAACGAGACGCCGACCGAGGTCTTCTTTCCCTGCGGTTGCGCCACCGCATTTGACCGGGAGACCTTCCTCAAGTGGGGAGGATTTGACGAGGACTTTTTTGCCTACTACGAAGACGTTGATCTGGGCTGGCGCACCTGGATGATGGGAGGAAAGGTCCTCTACGTCCCGGACTCGATCGTTTATCACAAGGGAGACGGGAGCTTTCGACACGTGGGCTCAGGTCCCAAGCACGTGATGTGGAATCGGAACGTGCTCTTTCTCCTTTACAAGAATTACGAGCCGGAGACCCTGAAGAAGGTCCTGCCGCTGGCGCTACTTTTGACCATGGAGAGGGCGTTCTATTTTCTGGATCAAAAGTCTGAGTCTGCCCGCGCCGCGGTTCATGCTCTTTTTGCGGGGGATGAAGAGTCGGCCATCGAGGATCATGTGCGAGAGGTCGGTCTGGCTCACCTGCAGGCGCTGGATGAGTTCATCGTGGGTCTTCCTGCCCTTCGAGAAAAAAGAGAGTTTCTCCAGAAGTCCCGTCAACGATCGGATGCGGAGCTTGCGAGGCGTTTTTCCCTTTCTCTCTCCTTTCAAGGTCAGGTCAATGAGCTCACTTCCCAGAGCTGGCAAGCTCGCCTCCAGCCGTATTTCACCGTCGATGGATTGGTTTCGAGGCCGGATGTGGAAGAGGAGTTGATCCGGCGTTTGACCAGGCTGGAGAAGACGGTTCTATCCAACCACGAGAGCTTTGACTTCCTGAACGTCGAGCTGAAACGGAAGACGGAGGATCAGGAAGAAAAGACTCGAGTGATCGAGGGGCTCTCCCGTCACATCGAAGAGCTCACCCTGGATCGACTGGAGCTCCAGCGCATCCGGTCCAAGAGGTGGTTCAGGATGATCGATCGAGCGTTGAAGGTTTTTCGCTGATGAAGATTCTCCAGGTAATACATCAGTTTCTGCCCCGGAACGTTGCGGGCTCGGAGGTTTACACGAACCACCTGGCGCGAGAGCTTCAGCGCCGGGGACATGATGTGACCGTGCTCTATGCCCAGATCGATACGGATCGCCCTGACTTCGAGTTGAAGTCCCTCGATTATGAGGGGCTCTCGGTTCTCCAGATGGTGTTCAACTATCGTCCGGCGAACTTTCGAGAGACCTATCTCTCGCCTCAAGCCGAGGAAGTCTTTCGGGGTGTGATCAAGCGTTTGAGGCCCGATGTCGTTCATTTTCAGCAGTTGCAAAGTTTTTCCCTGGGCCTTCCTCGCCTGACTCAGAAGACTGCGGGGGTGATTTACACTCTCCATGAGTATGGATTACTTTGCCCGCTCTGGGGACAGATGTTCAAGGTGGATCGTTCGGTCTGCGATAAACCTCCGGTCGAGGAGTGTTCCGAGTGTCTCCAGGGCTCGCCCTATTTTGGCCCTCTCCTGAATTCGAAGCCGGATCCGGGTTCGGTGTCCGAGCGAAGGCACGTGGTCAGCGAGATGGTGTCCTCGGTGGACCGATTCGTGGCTCCCTCTCGTTTCTTGAGAGATAAGTTCGTTCAGCTCGGGTTCCCGCGGGAAAAGATGGTCGATGCGGATTACGGGTTCCCGGACCAGGAAACGAGCTCTCCCGTTGCACCGCGGGACGTTGGAGAGAAGGCCCTTTGCTTTGGCTACGCGGGCACGCTCGTCCCCCACAAGGGAATTCATGTTCTGGTGGATGGATTCGCGTCGATTTCCGGGGATCATGCCTATCGGCTGGACATCTATGGAGATCCAGGGAAGGCTCCTGAATACGTCGACGACTTGAAGAGACGTTTTCCGGACGAGAGGATCAACTGGCTGGGGCCCTTTCAGCCAGCTCGGGTCGGAGAAGTTTATCAGGGGTTCGATGCCCTGGTGGTTCCGTCCATCTGGTATGAGAATTCGCCTCTGACCATCCATGAGGCCTTTCAAAACGGGGTGCCGGTGATCACCTCGGATTTTGGAGGAATGGCTGAGCTCATCGAGACTGGAGGGGGGCTTGGATTCGAGATGGGAAACCCTCGGGATCTTGCCCGAGTTGTTGAAGATGTTTTGACTCGCCCGAACAGGATTCAGGAGCTAAAAGCTGGAATCCCTCTGGTCAAGTCGATCGAGAAGAACGCCACCGAGATGGAGGAACTTTATGAAGAAGTCCTTCTCGAGCGCAAAAGCGCGGGGCTGTTCGGGTTCTTTCGCAAGAAAAGACCCGGTCGTCGTACCTGACCTATCTTCGACGTGAAAGTCGTCGCAGGATCTTCTGGGCCGCCTGGACGACCTTGAGTGAATCACTGATCCGCCTTTTTTCATCGAGCTGGAGAAGTCGGTTTGCGAATCGCTCCACGGATCGAGGAACCAGGGGTCGGATGTCCCGG
Organism: Planctomycetota bacterium; assembly: GCA_029260825.1. Classification (GTDB taxonomy): domain Bacteria; phylum Planctomycetota; class JACOTG01; order JACOTG01; family JAJDCM01; genus JAJDCM01. Next base: position 7,193 of record JAJDCM010000270.1, read on the forward strand.
AGTCTGCGATGTCGATACTTCATCATGCGGCTGTAGATTTGTGCGGACGTTGATCCCGTGTAGGGCAGGCTCCCGGTCAGGAGTTCGTAAAGGACGACCCCGAGAGAGTAGATATCGGTCCGGGGGCTGAGCTCTTCGCCGAGTAGTTGTTCAGGAGAGCAGTATTCGAGGGTTCCGACGTAGCAGTCGTTGCGTGTCATGCGGATCTTCGACTTCAGGTCTTTGGCGATTCCGAAGTCGACGATTTGAACCCGGCCCCGTTGATCAAGAATCAAGTTTTCGGTCTTGATGTCCCGGTGAAGAATACGTCGTGCGTGGACGGACGCGAGGGCGTAGGCCACATCCCGGATGATGCGGATCGAGGTCTTGATTCCGAGAGTCCCTCGGTGATCGAGCACGTCCAGGAGGTTCTCTCCCTCGACGAATTCTCGCGATATGAAGCTGTAGTTCTCGGTTTGGCCCGCGCCGTACACCTGAGGAATATTCGGGTGGTTGATTCGGGCGAGGGCCCTTGCCTCCGACATCAAGCGCGCGAAGTTCTCCGGGGCTTGATCTGCCCGGGTCGGGATCACCTTCAGGGCAACCCGGCGGCCAAGCTCCATATCGTTGGCCAGGTACACGACTCCCATGCCTCCTCGACCGATTTCCTGGTCGATGGCGTACTTCCCGATCCGTCTGGGTTGGGTCGTGTCTTGGGGCATGTTCAGATCCGTTTCTGACGGGCGGACTATTCCGGCCGTGTCATGGCTCTCATCTCCAAACGGCATGCCATCGGGACCCGTTTCCCACCTCGGGACCAACCTTGGCGGACTCCCGGCGTTGGGTCTATCCTTGAGTTTCCTTCGGGGACGTTTTCCCGGCGAACGTTTCGTATTCTCGACACACGAAGTTGTCCGGATTCGACGGACCTGAAAGAGAAGGGTGGGAAAAAAATAGCCAAGGAGGCCCCACGTCTTTGCAGACGTGGTTTTATGCTCACGCAACCTTGACTACGGGGTAAAAAGAAGGGGTGCCCAAAGCATCGTCCATGAGTAGCGAAAGGTTGAGACAAAACGACGTTTTTGGGGAACGAAGGGCGGTCCAGACCGGACCAGAATCGCCGCAACTCCGCGACTCACAAGACAGGAGAAGTTTTTTGAATTCCAATGACTCGAGCGGTGGAGCCAGAATGATTGACGTGGGGAAGAAAGCCGAGACCGAGAGGATGGCTCGCGCCTGTGGCTCGGTCCGGATGTCACCCGAGGTCGCCAAGAGGATTCAGGAGGGAAAAATCGTCAAGGGTGATGTTCTTGCAACCGCCAGGCTGGCAGCGATTACCGCCGCCAAGATGACCCCGAGCATCCTTCCGTTGTGCCATCCTGTGAGATTAACGGCCGTTGAGGCTTCTCTTCATCTGGTGCTTCCAGATCGGGTCGAGATCGAAGTGGCGGTGCGGGGCTTTGATCGTACCGGCTTCGAAATGGAGGCTCTGACGGGAGTTGCAGGCGCGGCCCTCACTGTCTACGACATGGTGAAATCCCTCGATCCGTCCGTCTCCGTGGAATCCATGAGGCTTCAGGAAAAGAGCGGTGGAAAGTCTGGGCACTGGACGGCACCTCGCTAGCCCGGATTTTTTGGAGCCACGGCCTGCGAAGAAACAAAGCCCGAGACCCCGGTTTTTTCTCATCTCTTTTGGAGGATGGGGATTTACAGCGAATACCCTGTTGTAGAGAGACTTGTGGAAATTGGATCTCTTCGCCCGCTTCCCCCTAAGGCGGCTTCTTTGGAGCTGGCTGGAATGGTCTCTGGAGAGGCCCTTTCTCAGGGATTGGCGACTTGACATCATCTGGGCCCCAACATATACATGCGCTCTCCTGCGATCGAGTTGCTGAGTGACGGGTCGTGCGGTCTGACGTCGAGGATTCCGATGGAGCAAGATGTACATCCCCCGCCAACGATGGCGGCAGGCAAAGAACACGGGTTAGAGTACGTGATGAACATCGAAGACATCAGGCGTCTCATCGACCTGATGAATGACAACGACCTCATGGAGGTCGAACTGGAAGAGGAGGGGCGCAAGATCCGTCTTCGCAAGAAGACAGAGATGCCGGCCCCCCAGGCGGTGGAAATTCGGGGCCCGAGCCCGATGTCGATCCCCGTATCTCCCAAGAATGAGGCTGCACAGCCCCAAGAGCCGGAGCTTCCATCGAACGTCGTCACCATCCATTCCCCCATGGTAGGCACCTACTACCACGCTAGCGGCCCGGATACGGAGCCCTATGTCGAGGAGGGAGATGCTGTGGCGTCAGAAAACGTGGTCTGTATCATCGAAGCCATGAAGGTGATGAACGAGATCAAAGCGGAAGTGACGGGCATCGTAAGAGAGATCTTGGTCAAGAACGGTGAGCCTGTCGAATATGACCAGCCCCTGTTTCTCATTCAGTTAGGAGACGAAGCGGCGGTATCCGAGTAAGCCGCGGGCAGGTCATTTTGGACCTGTGTATTGCTTCCCCTTTTTCCCACACTGACTGGTCTAATCGAGGAGCGCAGCATGTTTTCCAGGATCCTGATCGCCAATCGAGGTGAAATAGCCCTCAGGATCATCCGTGCGTGCAAAGAGCTGGGAATCGAAACCGTTGCGGTCTACTCCAAGGGCGATGAGAACGCGCTCTATCTGCGGTACGCGGATGAAACGATCTGCATTGGCCCCGGAGCTAGCGCCCAGTCCTACCTGGATATCCCCCGGATCATCAGCGCGGCGGAAATTGCCGATGTGGATGCAATTCATCCTGGCTATGGCTTCCTTGCGGAGAATAGCCATTTCGCCGAGGTCTGCCAGTCTTGCAAGATCAAGTTCATCGGGCCCCGTCCGGATGTCATCGATCTCCTTGGCAACAAGACCCGGGCTCGAGATCTGGTCAAGAAAATCGGGGTCCGGACAACGCCGGGAAGTGATGGGGCCATCGAGACCGAGGATGAGGCCATCGTAGTGGCTCACAAAGTCGGCTACCCGGTCATCATCAAGGCCGCGGCGGGCGGTGGAGGAAGGGGAATGCGAATCGCTCATAATGACATGAGCCTCAAGAACGCGTTCCACAATGCCCGGGCAGAAGCGGACATTGCCTTCAAAGATTCCACGGTTTACGTCGAGAAGTTCCTGGAGCGTCCGCGTCACGTAGAATTTCAGATTCTCGCGGATGAGCACGGGAACCTGGTCCATCTTGGCGAGCGTGATTGCAGCCTCCAGCGCCGCTATCAAAAGCTCGTGGAGGAGTCCCCGTCGCCCGTGCTGACCAAGGCGCTCCGGAAAGAAATGGGAGAGGCGGCAAAGAAAGTGGCCAAGGCCGCCGGCTACACGAATGCGGGAACGGTGGAGTTTCTCCTGGATCAGTCCGGGAAGTTCTATTTCACCGAGGTGAACGCCCGCATCCAGGTCGAGCATCCGGTGACGGAGTCCGTGACCGGGATCGATCTCATCAAAGAGCAGATTCGCATTGCCAGCGGTGAGAAGTTGGGGCTCTCCCAGAGGGATATCCGCATCAAAGGGGTGGCCATCGAGGCGCGGATCAACGCGGAAGACCCGAGTCAGGACTTCAAGCCCAGTCCCGGGAGAGTCAACCTCTATTGCGCCCCCGGTGGAATTGGAGTTCGAATTGATTCGCACATTTACAGCGGATACGAGATTCCCCCGTTCTACGATTCGATGGTGGGAAAGCTGATCGTCCACGCAGAGGACCGGGAGAAGGCGATCATCCTCATGAGAAGGGCTCTTGATGAATTGATCATCGAGGGAGTCAAGACCACCGTTCCTCTCCACAAACGAATTTTCAATCACTCGAGTTTCATCGCGGGTGAATATGACACGAGCTTCATCGAGAGCCAGCTCGGTCTGTAATTCTCCCCTTTTGTTCCCTCGATTGTTGGTCGGGCGAATGCTTGGAAAGAGGCACGGTCACCGGTCACGCCTGTTTCTTTCATACCCCTGGATCCAGTATTTGGACCCGGCTTGGGGACCAGGGGTAGTGCCCACGAACACAAGAGCAGAATTGACACCACTTTCGGAAATGATATAGTCGGCGCAGGTATCTCAAAACGGGCGGTTTTTTGATCCATTAATAGTGACCATTCGCACGGCTTAGTGCGTGCCTCTATCGGAAGTAACTTCAATCAATTCAGGGGTTAAGTCTCCTGCTTGACTGATTACGCCGAAGGGGTGTGGGAGGGAGATGCGGTGAAAGACCAAATCACGCAGCGATGGATGGGATTCGGAGTCGGCCTTTGCCTCCTGGTGGGGCTTTTCTTTGTTTGCCCGGCGGACGCGAGTCCAACCAAACCCCTGTTCCCCTCATTTGCCGAGCTCATTGGCTGGCAAATTGAAGAGGGTGATGAGGCAACGGGTGACGAGACGTTCGAGGTTGACGAAGTCAACCCGGACATCTTCGACGCCCTATCCACCGACATTCTGACCCAGGCTGAGCTCGGGTTCGATCGGCCGGGAGAAATCGCGATTCGTCCGGATCGATACCTCAAGGTGGGAGCTCTGAATATTTATCCTCTGCTCCGCCAGTCGTTCATCTTTGACGACAATATCAATCTCACCGATACGGTGCAGGGTGAGCGAGAGGGAGGGAATCCAAATCCTCATGTCGGTGTTCGGGAGAGTGACATCATCGCCAAGACGGATGTCGGCTTCCTGTCTCAGCTCGAGTTTTCCGAGGGAGATCACCTTCTTGAGTTTGGTGGTCAAATTGAAAATAACGAGTTTCTTCAGTCCTCACTCGAGTATCGGGAAGAATATTACGGCGCCAACGTCAAGTTGAACTTCAACAAGCTCAGCTTCTCTGTTGGGGATCGCTGGGAGCACCGCTACGACCCGATCGAGATCCAGTTCACCAACAAGCTCGAGCGTGTCATTAACACTGCATTTGCCTCGGCAGCTGTCGATGTCGACGCCTTCCGATTGGAAGTGGACTTTCATCGTGAAGACAGTCGCTACATCGATTTCAAGCAGAACGTGGGGGGTGGAAACGCCGCCGCGCTTCGCAGTTTGGATCGTGCCGAGAGCGCGGTTGAGGTGCGGCCGATGATGGCAATCGACGAGGCGACCTTCGCCTTTATCGAGTACGCCTACCTCGTTCGCAACATGGATGAGCAGGCGCTTCCGGATGCGACGGCGAATCGTTTCAGCGTTGGTGTCACGGGAACTCCGAATGACCGGATGCGCCTCTGGGTGCGAGTCGGCTGGATCGACGAAGACTTCGACACCGATGCCTTCTCCTTGATTGATCCGACCCTTCCGCCGACGCCCGGGAACATCAGCCCGTTCGTCGATCCCCATGATTCTCGAAACGGAGATGTTGTTGGCGAGGTTCGAGTCGAGTACGACCTTGAGGATTTGACGCGAGTCGACTTCAGCTATCAGAGAGTTTCTCAGTTCTCCACCGCTTCAAACTTCCAGATGGTGGACCGAATGGACGTGGCGTTCCTCAAGCAGTTTTATCCCAACCTGCTGGGGCGAGTCGGTGGTTACTACGAATACCAACGACCTTCAAACACGAACAACTCCTCCAGGTTTGGGGTTGGAATTGGTCTGCAGTATTTGATCTCTTCCTGGGTGACTCTGGATGCAGACTACGCCTACCGTCGACGCAACTCGTCGGTCAAGACCGGGAGCGGTGGAAGTGATTACTTCAACAACGTGCTCGGAGTCGGCGCCACGGTTCGATTCTGATCGGAATTGTGGAATGAAGTGCTAGTGGGGTGAGTCAAAAGTTCTGCACATAAGTTTCGGGTTATTGCCGCCGATGTCTGCGTTGCTCCTTCGCAACATGTTTGCTCCTGACATGCTTTGTCGTCGCGCCTTGACCTCGACGACACTGACCTCGAAGCTTATCCACACAACTTCTGGCTCACCCCACTAGAGGCCTTGGGCGGGCCCGGTCCTTTGAAAAGTCGCGGGGAGAGAAATATGGCTGGTTGTCGCTTCACTCGAGAGGGCCTGGGGTTGGCTCTGCTTTTCTGGATGTTCTTTTCCAGTTCAGGAGCCACTCTCGAAGGCGATAAGTCGTCCATCGAGTTGAAAACCGAGCAATCTCTTTCTCGGTCCTACGTCTACCGGGTGGTTCCGGGTGACAAGCTCGATATTCGAGTCTTTGAGCATGAAGCCCTCTCTCGAAGCCTCCCAGTTCCACCGAGTGGTCGCATCAGTCTTCCTCCGGCGGGAACTCTTACTCTCGCCGGAAAGACGGTTGCGGAGCTCGAGGGAGAGCTCACCCTGGCGTTGCAGGAGAGCGGTTATATCTCTCGTCCTCAAGTATCCATCGTGGTGACCGAGTACAGCAAACGATACGCCTACCTCCTCGAGGGAGTTCAGAACCCGGCAGCCATCGAGTTGCCGGTTGATCGGCAACTTCGCTTGACCCAGGTTTTGAGTCTGGGGGGCGGCCTGGTTGACACCGCCGATCGTCGTCACGCGAAGGTCTTTCGTCGATCCATGGTTCTTGCCGATGACGGGAGTCCTATTCGGCCCGATGTGATCATCGTCGATGTCGATGAGATCATCGATCGCGGAAAGACCGAGACGGACATTCTGATCTATCCGGACGACACGATCATCGTCCCGGATCTTTCAAAGGACGAGCGGCAGATTTTTGTCGGGGGAAAGGTCAAGAAGCCGGGCGCCTACCCTCTGAAGCCCCAGGACGAGCTGACCGTCTTTCGGGCCATCATCCTGGCTGGAGGCTTTGACAAGTTTGCCTCTCCCGAGGACACCTTCCTCATCCGGAAGGGGCCAGATGGCGAGAAGGCCATGAAGATGAGTATCCCGGAGCTCCTCAAGAATCAGTTCAGGACGGATCAGGTTCTTCGCCCGAATGACATCATTTGGGTTCCCGAGTCCTTTTTTGGGAGCTAGCAGGGTGAATCAAGAGCTGTGCACGAATAAGTTTCGGGCCCCTGGCGCCGAAATCTCCTGGCCATCTTGATCTCCTTTGATGATCTTTGATCCTCTTTGATCATCTTTGATCATCTTGTTCAATCCACTCGGGAAGTGCCTCAATGCCTTGGGTTACGGGCCCGCCTTGACAGGTGAATCGCCTGCCATATACTACCGGGTTTCAATTTTCACGAGCGGGGTCGGCCTTTCTTCTGTTCAAGGCAAGATGACCCAGCTTGACGGAGGCGGCATGCCACGAGCCATAATCACGGGTGGGGCAGGTTTTCTCGGCTCACATCTCTCGGAACGACTCCTCAAGGAGGGTTTTGAGGTGTTGGTCCTGGACAATTTGCTGACCGGTGCTGTTTGCAATATCGAGCATCTGCTCGAGAACGACGCCTTTTCGTTCGTCAAATACGATGTGACGGAATATGTCCATGTTCCTGGGCCCGTAGACGTCATTCTTCACTTCGCATCTCCGGCGAGCCCCCGCGATTACCTTGAATACCCCATTCAGACCCTCAAGGTAGGGTCGCTTGGAACCCATAAATGCCTTGGTCTCGCCAAAGAGAAGGGGGCGCGGTTCCTTTTGGCTTCGACATCCGAGGTCTACGGAGACCCGCTGATCCATCCTCAGCGTGAGGATTACTGGGGCAACGTGAATCCGGTTGGCCCTCGTGGCGTCTATGATGAGGCAAAGCGCTTCGCGGAGGCCATGGTCATGGCCTATCACCGCTTCCACGGGGTCGCCACCCGAATCGTTCGGATCTTCAACACTTACGGCCCACGAATGCGGCTGGATGACGGCCGAGCTCTGCCGACATTTATGAGCCAAGCCCTTCGCGGAGAAGATGTTACGGTTTACGGTGATGGCGGGCAGACCCGGAGCTTCACCTACGTCGATGACCTCGTAGACGGGATCTTTCGGCTTCTGAATTCGGATGTCGTGGAGCCGGTCAACATTGGCAATCCGGTGGAGATGACCATTCTTGAGTTTGCCCAAAAAGTGATCGAGATTACCGGAAGTGGAAGCAAGCTTGTCTTCGAACCGCTCCCCGAGGACGATCCAAAAGTTCGTCAGCCGGACATCACCCGGGCTCGGGAGCTCCTCAAATGGGAGCCCAAAGTGAATCTGGCCCAGGGGCTTGATACGACTCTCCGGTATTTTCAAAAGAAGCTGGAGAAGAATTAGACCCGTAGCCGTCGTTTGACCCGTCTCCGTGGGCGGGAGATTCGACCTTTCTTTGGGAACGTCCCGTGTCCCTTCCGAACCGGCGGGCCCAAACTCTGGGTGAGCCGCCTAGTTTCTTATATCAGGAGAGACGGCCGTGTGTGGGATCGTTGGATGCGTCGGAGAAGGCGCTGCCGTCGACCGGCTTCTCCGCGGCCTGAGAAGGCTTGAATACCGGGGTTATGACTCGGCTGGAGTGGCGGTCTTGTCGGATGACGACATCGAGGTCCGCCGCAGTGTCGGCAAATTACGAAATCTCGAGACGAGCCTCCTGAAAGAGGACCTGGTCGGTGGCGTGGGAATCGGCCATACCCGATGGGCCACCCATGGGCGACCCACCGAGGAGAACGCTCATCCTCATTTTGGTCGCGAACGAAACCTCGTTCTGGTTCACAACGGAATCATCGAAAACTACCTCGAGCTGAAGGAAAAGCTCGTCGCAGAAGGCCACGAATTTCATTCAGAGACCGATTCGGAGGTCCTGGCTCACCTGATTGAAGGGTGCGTGAAGGACGACCTTCGAGACGGAGTTCGCGAGGCTCTGAAACAAGTCCGGGGAGCTTTTGCCATCCTCGTGCTGGATCGTCGCTTTCCCGATCGCATCGTCGGGGCTCGAAAGGATAGTCCGCTGGTGGTTGGGCTGGGCGAAGATGCCTGTTATATGGCATCGGATATCCCGGCTCTCCTCGAGTTCACCCGGCAGGTTCTGTTCGTCCACGACGGCGAGATTCTCGAGCTTTCAAAGAACGGAGTCTCGATCACCGACTTCGATGGAAAACCCGTCAAGCGAGAATCGGAGCGCATCGAGTGGGACCTTCTCATGGCGGAGAAGGGTGGATACAAGCACTTCATGTTGAAGGAGATTCACGAGCAGCCGCGGGCGATTTCCGATGCTCTTCTGGGTCGTCTGGATCCTTCCCCGGAAGAGGGGCTTCTCCCGGAGCTCACCATCGCTCCCGAAGTCAGCCAGAACATCTCCAGGGTGTGTATCCTTGCCTGCGGAACCAGCTACCATGCCGGACTCATTGGAAAGGCGTGGATCGAGAACATGGCGAAATTGCCGGTGGAGGTCGCGATTGCCTCCGAGTTCCGCCATCAGGAGCCTCTTGTCGGGGAAGATACACTCTGCATTGCCATCTCCCAGTCGGGAGAAACCCTCGATACGGTGGCTGCCTGTCGGGTGGCGACCAAAAGGGGAGCTCCGCTCTTTTCCGTTTGCAATGTGATGGGATCGAGCCTGACCCGGGATTCGTCCGGGGTTCTCTACACCCGAGCGGGACCTGAGATCGGCGTGGCGTCCACCAAGGCATTCACGACCCAGCTCCTCTGTCTCTATTTGCTCGCCATTCGCCTCGGGGTGGATCGGGGGCACCTGAATCCGAAGGAGGGGATGGATCGGCTTGATCGGCTGCGTCACCTTCGGTCGACCATGGAAGTTGCTCTTCGTGAAGAGGACAACATCAAGGCGATTTCCCAGAGCTTCTACCAGGCGCCAAACTTCCTTTACCTTGGAAGAGGGCTGAATTACCCGATCGCTCTGGAAGGGGCTTTGAAGCTCAAGGAAATCTCCTACATTCATGCGGAGGGATATCCGGCAGGAGAAATGAAGCACGGCCCCATTGCGCTGATTGACGAAAACGTTCCGGTAGTCGTGATTGCCCCCACCGGAGGTCCCTATGACAAGGTTCTTGGAAACCTTGCCGAAGCGAAGGCCAGGGGGGGGAAAGTGATTGCCATTTGTACAGAAGGCGACAAGAGGGTAAAAGAGTCGGCAGATGTAGTGATCCCGGTCCCGGAGATCGAGCACGAGCTCACTCCGTTTGTGACGGTTTTACCTTTGCAGCTGCTGGCCTACTACATTGCCCTTCGTCGCGGATGCGACATCGACCAACCCCGAAATTTGGCCAAGAGTGTAACGGTTGAATGACGACTGAGAACTACATCAAAGAATTCGAAAAGAAGGTCGCCGACGGGACGGTTCGTCTCGGCGTCATCGGCATGGGATACGTTGGAATGTCCCTTGCCTGTGAGTTTGCAGAGGCTGGCATCAATGTGCTTGGCTTCGAGATCAACGAGGAGCGGGCCGAGATGCTCCGGAGGGGGCGTTCGTACGTTCGCGACATCACGGATGAGCAGCTCAAGCGACTCCGGGACAACGGGACCCTTGATGCGACGAGTCAGTTCGATCAGCTCACGGAGATGGATGCGATCAGCATCTGCGTTCCGACACCGCTGCGAAAATCCAAAGACCCGGACATCTCCTTCGTGATGAACGCATCGGAGCGAATTGCGTCCTTCATGCGTAAGGGGCAGGTGATCGTTCTGGAGAGCACGACCTACCCCGGGACGACCGACGAGGTGATTCGTCCCACGCTGGAAGCGGGAGGAGGCAAGGCTGGAGTCGATTTCTTTCTCGCTTTTTCTCCGGAGCGTGTTGATCCGGGGAACGCCCATTTTGGAACCAAGAACACCCCCAAGGTCGTCGGTGGCGTGACTCCCGTCTGTACGCAGATGGGGAGTCTTCTCTATTCAAAAGTCATTGATACGGTGGTTCCTGTTTCATCTCCTCGTTGCGCTGAGATGGTCAAGCTTCTCGAGAATACTTTTCGCATCGTCAACATCGGACTGGTCAATGAGATTGCCATCATGTGCGATCGGTTGGAGCTGAACGTCTGGGAGGTGATCGATGCTGCGGCGACCAAACCTTTCGGTTTCATGCCGTTCTATCCGGGGCCGGGGTTAGGCGGGCATTGCATTCCCGTTGATCCTCATTACCTGGCGTGGAAGCTAAGAACTCTCGACTATCGAGCCCGCTTCATCGAGCTGGCGGGCGAGATCTCCAGCGAGATGCCGGAGTATGTGGTGAGTAAAGTCGTCACCGCGCTCAATGATCAATGCCGTTCGGTGAAGGGAAGTCAGGTTCTTGTCGTTGGCGCTGCCTACAAGCGCGATACCAACGATTGCCGGGAATCTCCTGCGCTGGACATTATTCGTATTCTCATCAAGAAGGGGGCTTCGGTCGTCTATCACGATCCTTACGTGCCAAGCCTGAGTCTGGGAAGTGACGAACTCTCCTCGGTAGAGCTTTCACCCGAAGTTCTATCCGCTCAACATTGTAGCGTGATTGTGACCGACCATTCTTGCCTGGACATCGGGTCCCTGATCAAAAACTCGACGGTGGTGGTCGATACTCGAAACGCGACCAAGGGAGAAGTGGATCGATCCAAGGTGGTTCTGCTATGAGCCGGGTTCTCATAACAGGCGGTGCCGGATTCATCGGCTCTCAGCTTTCAGAGAAGAGGTTGCAGGCCGGGGACGATGTCGTGGTCCTCGATAACTTCAACGATTTCTATGATCCGTCGTTGAAGGAGAGAAACATCGAGTCTCTTGTGGGGCAAGATGGATTTTCCCTCATCCGTGGCGACATCCGGGACAACTCCGCTCTTGAGACCGCGTTCGAAAGGGCGCCGTTTGATTTTCTCGTTCATCTGGCAGCCATGCCGGGAGTCCGGCCCTCTGTTCAGAAACCAGATCTATACTACGACGTCAATTGCACCGGGACGGTTCGTCTCTTCGATTGGGTCGCAAAGGCTTCGCCCGGGTGCAAGGTCATCTTTGGCTCCTCATCTTCGGTCTACGGGGATCAGTGTCCCACGCCTTTCAAGGAAGAGATGACCGGAGACTGTCCGATTTCTCCCTATGCTGCTTCCAAGCGGGCGGGGGAATTGCAGGCGTACGTTCATCACCGCATTTATGGATTGAACGTTTGTTGCCTCCGGTTCTTTACCGTCTACGGGCCGCGTCAACGACCCGAGATGGCCATCCATAAGTTCACGAGGCAGATCAACGAAGGGGAGGAAGTCGTGGTCTACGGAGATGGGACCGCGATCCGTGACTTCACCTACATCACGGACATCCTTGACGGGATTGAGAGAGCGATGGAAAACGCCTCGGGTTTTCAGATCTTCAACCTGGGGGAGTCCCGAACGATCTCGATCCTGGAGACCATTGACTTGATTGCAAAGTCTCTGGGCAAGAAGGCTCGTGTCCGGCACGATCCTCCCTGCGAAGGAGACGTTCCCATTACTTTTGCTGATCTCACTCTGGCTCGAAAGGAACTCGGCTACAACCCCAAGGTGGATGTGGCTGCGGGGGTGGATGCATTCGTCCGCTGGTTCCTTGAACAAGGCGCCGGAGGCAATGGAGCTTTGCCATGAGTTCCCAGGGCCATCAGATAAAACTGCCGAGTTCTTCGAATCCACTTCGAGTCATGAATGTGGCTGGAGCTCGTCCGAACTTCATGAAAATCGCCCCGATTGTGCGGGAGATGGGGAACGATCCTCGATTCGAGCCGATCCTCGTTCACACCGGGCAGCACTATGACAAAGATCTTTCGGAGAACCTCTTTCGTGAGCTCGAGATTCCGGAGCCCCACGAAAACTTGAATGTCGGCTCCGGCTCCCACGCAGTTCAAACCGCTCGAATCATGGAAGCTTTCGAGCCGGTCGTGCAAAAGCACAGACCTGACCTGGTGCTCGTGGTCGGGGATGTGAACTCGACGATCGGATGTGCCATCGTCGCCAGCAAGCTCCACATTCCGATCGCGCATGTGGAGGCGGGGTTGAGAAGCTTCAACCGAAAGATGCCGGAAGAGGTCAATCGGGTAATGACCGATTCGATCTCGGATTACCTGTTCACCACCGAACCTGCCGGGATTGAGAATCTGCTGCGCGAAGGGGCCGTTCCCTCCCGGATCTTCTCGGTCGGGAATGTGATGATCGACACCCTCTTGCGCTTTCGGACGGTTGCCGGGTCTCGCCCCATTCTTGCAGATCTGGGGCTGACCCCGAGTGAATATGGTGTTGTTACCCTCCATCGGCCGGAAAATGTTGACTCTCCGGAGATCCTGAAGGGAGTTGTTTCAGCTCTTCTCGAGGTCGCAAAAAAACTCCCTCTTGTGTTCCCCGTGCACCCTCGAACGCGCCGGCGTCTCGAGGATCAAGGTCTCCTGGCAGGGCTCGAGGAGGAAGTTCGGCTGCTTCCTCCGTCGGGATATCTGGATTTTCTTGCCCTGATGGCAAAAGCGAAGGTGGTTTTGACGGATTCGGGTGGTATTCAGGAGGAAGCTACGGTTCTTTCTGTACCCTGTCTCACCTTGCGTGATACCACCGAGCGTCCCATCACTTTGACGTGTGGAACCAATGTGCTGACAGGAACAGATCCCCGGCGCATTGTCGCGGAAGTGACGGCTTTGCTGACAAGCAGGCCTGTCCCTCAGAAGGTTCCGCCTTACTGGGATGGCAGGGCCGCACGAAGAATTGTCGAGGTGTTGGCCAAGGGGGTCTCGCAGGCCCCAAGAACCCCACCTTTTCAAGATGAAGCTCAAGACGTCTTGAGTAGCCCCTAACCGGAAAGCTTTCATGGCTCGATATCTCATCACGGGTGGAGCCGGGTTTATTGGCTCCAACGTGGCGACCCGACTGGTCCACGACGGTGAATCGGTCACTGTTTTCGACAATTTTGCCACAGGAAATCGGAAGAACCTCAGCCATCTTGCGGACGATCTCGCTGTGATCGAGGGCGACATCCGAGACCTGGGGGCCCTGAAGACTGCGGTGACCGGGATGGACTATGTGATCCATCTCGCGGCCCTCCCATCGGTTCCAAGATCGGTGAAAGACCCGGTGTCGAGTCACGAGGTCTGTGCTACCGGCACCCTGAATGCCCTTGTGGCTGCCCGTGACGCCGGGGTGAAGCGGTTCGTCTATGCATCATCATCGGCGATCTACGGGGAAAGCGAGGAGCTTCCAAAGGTCGAGCATTTCCTTCCTGCTCCGCTGTCTCCCTACGGCACCGCCAAGATGGCGGGAGAGAGCTATTGCTGCGTTTTCCATCGGGTTTATCAGCTTCCCACGGTCTCTCTGCGGTACTTCAACGTCTATGGCCCGCGTCAGGATCCAACATCAGCCTACGCCGCTGCGATTGCTTCCTTTGTTTCCCGCCTTCTCGCGGGTCAGTCGCCCCGGATCTTTGGCGATGGGGAGCAGACCCGAGACTTCACGTTTATCGAGGATGTGGTCACGGCAAACCTCCTGGCGTGTAGGACGGAGGGTCTTGGCGGCGACGTTTTCAATATTGCCGGTGGCAGTCGGGTCAGCCTGAATCAGCTAGTTTCTCTCCTGATCGACATCATTTCTCCCGGAGCCGTTGCGGAGCACCTGGATCCACGATCGGGAGATATCAAAGATTCCGAGGCCGACATCAGTCTGGCCCTGGAAAAAATGGGCTTTGTCCCTCAGACTTCTCTTGCGGACGGGCTAAAAAGAACAACGGACTGGTATCGAACACAGACGTGAACTGATGGCCTGGGAGAGAACCTCTGGCCATCGGGAAAAGGAGTTATTTGAAATGTTGAAGGGTGTCATTCTCGCCGGGGGACTGGGGACGCGTCTCCACCCGCTGACCAAGATCACGAATAAGCACCTTCTCCCGATTTACGACAAGCCGATGATCTGTTATCCGATTGAAGCTCTTGTGAATGCAGGAGTTAAGGATGTCCTTCTCGTTACCGGGGGGAACAGTGCGGGAGATTTTCTACGGCTCCTGGGCCACGGACGTCATCTGGGGCTTGAGCGGCTTGACTACACCTACCAGGAAGGTGAGGGGGGAATCGCCGATGCTCTTGCCCTTGCCAAGCACCACGCCGAGGGAAAAAGGCTCGTGGTGGTCCTGGGAGACAATATTCTCGAGCTATCGATCAAGAAGAGCGTCGAGAATTTCCGCAAGCAGGAGTCGGGAGCAAAGATTTTGGTGAAGGAGGTCCATGACCCGGAACGATTTGGCGTTGCCGAGATCCAAGGGGATAAGGTCCTCTCCATCGAGGAGAAGCCGACCCAGCCCAAGTCGAACTATGCGGTGACAGGCCTTTACATGTACGACTCGACTGTCTTTGACATCATTGACGGCCTCTCGCCTTCCGAGCGGGGTGAGCTCGAGATCACGGATGTGAACAATCACTACATAAACCGGGGAACGATGACCTGGGAGAAGCTTGACGGCTGGTGGACGGATGCTGGGACCTTCGACTCGCTGAGACGGGCTACAAACCTGGTCGCCGAAGGCGGAGCGAACCTGGTCTAGGTTAGGAGCGTCGACAATGGGAAAAATACTCGTGACGGGTGGAGCCGGGTTTATTGGCTCCAACTTCATCCATTTCTTGCTGTCCCAGGAAGACGTCGTCCTGGTGAATGTGGACGCTCTTACCTACGCGGGCAATCTCGAGAACCTGAAATCGCTAGAAGGCGACCCCCGTCATATCTTCGTCAAAGCGGATATCTGCAAGCCGGAAGAGCTGGCCCCGATTTTCGAGGAGCATCAGCCGGAGATCGTCATCAACTTTGCCGCCGAGTCCCAT
>JAJDCM010000028.1 GCA_029260825.1 Planctomycetota bacterium
GAGCCGATGGAGGCACTTCTTTTCGGAGTCCTCATCAGCATCGCCGGAATCCTCCTCCTCATGTTCTTTGTGAACGTGATGACCGCTTTCCTTTCGGCAATGAGTCTTGCGACCTACGTCTTTGTCTATACGCCTCTCAAGATGCGCACCTCGTTTCATACGTTGATCGGCGCTGTCACCGGCGCGCTTCCCCCGGTGATGGGGTGGGCGGCCGTAACGGGGACCGTGTCAGAAGAAGCGTGGATCTTGTTCTCGATCCTCTTTGTGTGGCAGCTTCCGCATTTCTTCGCGATTGCGTGGGTCTACCGCGACGACTACGGCAAAGCCGGAATGCAAATGTTGAGCGTAGTGGATGCGGACGGGCGAGTCACCCTGAGGCAAGTGTTCTTGCTTTCGCTGGTGCTATTACCGGTGAGCCTTCTTCCTGCAGCCGCGGGAATGGCGGGTTCACTGTATGCTTTGACCGCGCTTGTTCTCGGTCTCATCTTCGTTGCTTTTGCCGGTTTGCTGTACAGGACCAAAAGCCGAGAGGATGCAAGAAGTCTCTATTTCGTTTCTTTGATTTATCTCCCGACGCTGTTTGGGATGCTTTTTATCGATAAGGGAGTCAGTTTGTGATCCCTGATCCAACGAACCATGAAGA
This sequence comes from Planctomycetota bacterium, assembly GCA_029260825.1. GTDB lineage: Bacteria > Planctomycetota > JACOTG01 > JACOTG01 > JAJDCM01 > JAJDCM01. The sequence continues at coordinate 644 of JAJDCM010000028.1, forward strand.
GAAGATGGAAAAGGAGCAGAAAGAACGTAAAAAACTCTGCGTCTATCTATTCATCTTCATGACGTTCCTGTTTATCACTCCGATCACGGCAAAGATTCTGGGTTGGAAAAGGGATACATCCTCGGCGGACGCCGCTCAGGAGATCGATCCAACCACAGAGAACAGGCAGGAAGGAAAGGACAATGTCAACAGTGGCAACGGCAAGTCCAGTAGCCGCCCACAGTGAAGATCGGCTGCCCAGCGGTAAGCTGGCCATGTGGATCTTCCTGGCTTCAGAAATCATGTTCTTTGCCGGGCTATTCAGTACCTACATCATCCTGAGGGTCACAAGCCCCGAATTGTTCGATCCGACGAACAAAGAGATGTTGCCGGTATTCCTCAATGTACCCCTGGCAACCGTCAACACCGTGATCCTCATCACCAGCAGTCTGACCATGGCGTTCGCCGTCAAGGCTCGCTGGAAAGGGGATGACGCCGGTATCCGCAAGTTCATGGCCATCACGGTTCTTCTGGGCCTTGCGTTTTGCGTGGTCAAGTTCTTCGAGTACAAGGGAAAGTTCGATCACGGAATCGGCCCGGGTCAATCGGTCTTCTACTCGTGCTATTTCGCCATGACCGGAATTCACCTCATCCACGTGGTGGGGGGGCTCATTCCGATGGCCTGGATGGCGTTCCGGGCACCGACAGGGAAGTACACCAAGAACCCGGAGAACTCGCGAATCGAGTTGATCGGCCTCTACTGGCACTTCGTGGATCTTGTTTGGATCTATCTCTTCCCTGTTCTCTACCTGATGAACTAGTAACACCGCTCCTCCCCGGTCGGGTGGAGCGACCAGAAGAAGGACCAAGGTCATGACAAGTTCAGAAGCAGCTCACAGCCACTCCGGGCCAAGCTACTTTCTCATCTTCGGAATGCTGATCGTTCTTACCGGTTTGACCGTCGGCGTTTCTTACGTCGATTTCGGCGTCATGGGTGGAATCGTTGTTGCGTTAGCGATCGCGACGGTCAAAGCAAGTCTGGTGGCTCTTTTCTTCATGCACCTCAAGGATGAAGTAAGATCGATCAACGTGGTGATTATCTTCCCATGCATCCTCATGATCATCATGATCGCCATCTTGTGTTTCGAAGTATTCTAGGCCACCGGTCACCGAAAGAGTGAGTCGTACCATGGAGAACTCTCCCCCCGCACAAGGCGCAGGGCTTCGCCGCGTCTTGTGGGGGACGTTGGCCGTTGTCTTGATCGGGGTGTCGGCCGCTGCCATCTACGAGCTCTCGTCCCCCGATAGCAAGACGTCGACGGCCGCCTCGATCGAAGCGGGTCAGTCCGCACCGGAATCGAAGAACGGAGCCTCGGAAGCACCGAGGCTCGAATTCCACGGGAAGATTCCCTCCTTTGAATTCACCGACCGAACCGGAACCTCGGTGGGGATGAAAAACCTCCTCGGGAAGGTCTGGGTCGCCGATTTCATCTTTACCAATTGTGGAAGCACCTGCCCGATGATGACGGTCCGGATGGGGGAGCTTCAAGACGAATTCGGAGAGGACGACAACTTCCGGCTCGTCTCCTTCACCGTCGATCCGGAACGAGACACAAAGGAGCGCCTCACCCAGTACGCAGGTGTCTACGATGCCAGGACGGGTTGGTACTTTCTCACCGGCGATCAGGATGAAATCTACTCTCTTAGCCGGGATGCCTTCAAGCTCGGGGTCAAGACGGTAGCTCCGGAAGATCTCGAGCCAGGAAGAGATCCCATCCTGCACAGCCAAAGGTTCGTCCTGGTGGATCAGGAAGCAAATATCCGTGGCTACTACAATGGAACCAGCCGGGATGAAATGAAGTTCCTGATCGAGGATGCACGGAAACTTCTTCAACCTTAGGGGGGTGATTCACTCAAGATGGAGATCCAGGATCTTCCAGCTCTGAATGCGAGCCTGAACGCGGCCAGCGCAACCGCCGTTTTTTTTGGCGTGGTCGCCATCAAGAAGGGTCAAATCAAAGCCCACAAGGTTTGCATGCTTCTGGGAGTGAGCCTGTCTGCAGCCTTTCTCGTGTCTTACGTCACCTACCACTTGAACGCCGAAGCAACTCGATTCGAAGGCGAGGGATTCATCCGAGGAGCCTATTTCCTCATGTTGATCACCCATATCATCCTTGCCGTCGTGGTCGTACCTCTTGTTCTCACCACGGTCATTCTGGCCCTTCGGAACCGACTTTCAGGACACAAGAGGCTCGCTCGCTGGACCTTGCCGATCTGGCTGTATGTATCGGTAACAGGGGTCCTGATCTATTTTTCCCTTTACGGTCTCCCCGGATGGTGGAATTGAGGGCTCTGGTAAGGATAATGACCGGTATGAATATGAAGTTCCCATGTCTCATCGTGCTTGTCCTCGCCTGCTTCACCCTTTCGATGCTCGCTGGCGCCGCGCCCGTCCAGGCCTGTCCAAATTGCAAGGTCGCCTTGAGCGCGGATGACTCCCAGACAGGAGCCAACCTCACAGCGGCCTATGGGTGGACGATCATCGGGATGCTCGGCCTCCTTGCCACCTTGGCCTTCAGCGTGATCAGGGTGATGATGGTCGCTTGTCGCCAATCGACAATTCCCGTGCCGATCGAGGAATCCCCGGAAAGCTCCGACAAGAATGGCCCCACGAGAGCCTGAGGAGCAACGAAAAATGGTTAATTCGGGCACCGAGAACGCCTCTTCGCCGACACCGCCTGAGCCAAAGCCTGTCCCCCGGTGGATGTTCCTTCTTGTTACCCTCGCCGCCGTCCTCTCGATCATGATTCCCTACATCGCGTGGCGATCGACCTGGTTCGGAGCGAGGCTCTCGGATGGGCAGATCCGAGCCAGCCTGGCCGGCGAGAAGCCCCGAGACATCCAGCATGCTCTGGAAGAGCTCTCAAGGCGACTCGGATCAGGAGATCCGGAAACGGCGGAGTTCTTTCCTCTGGTTCTTGAAGTGGCAAAACACGAGGAACCGACGGTCCGGCTGACTTCGGCCTGGTTCATGGGAGATGAGGGAAAGAATCCTCAGTTTCGCGAGGCCCTCCTGACCTTGATTGCCGATGAACATCCAGGGGTGCGACACAATGCCGCCCTCGGACTTTCTCGATTCAACGACCCGGCCGCCCGAGATGTTCTCGTGGAAATGCTCGAGCCAACCTCTGTTTCGACTCCCCATCCGGGAACCATCGAAACTCTCGCCCGGGAGGGAAAGACGGTTCGGGCCGGTGAGCGGGTGGCGACGGTCATCTCCGACTCTGGTGAAACAAGAGATGTGACGGCACCGACCGGCGGAAAAATCGAAAACATCAGTGCCACGCGCCAGCAAGTGGTGAATGTTGGGGACCACCTCTGCAGAATCTCGCCCGAAAAGACCCAGCTCTTTGAGGCTCTCCGAGCCCTTTACCTCGTGGGGAACTCGGATGACATTCCGGCGATCGAACCCTTCTCACGGCAGGGAAGTGGCGTGTCCGAGCAAGTTCGCCTCCAGGCGGAGGCGACGCTGAAGCAGATTCGGGCTCGGGACGACTGCTAGTCTTTGGAGTTCATGTGGGGAGTTCATGTGGGGAGTTCCTCCGGGGAGTTCGTCTGGGCGGCTAATCTTCGGAATTGAAGCTGGTGATTAGCCGACGGACTCTGCTTCGTCGTCGGATGCACTAGGCTGGCCGTAGAACTCGTTTGCTCGCTCGACTCCTGGCTCGAACCGATGGACCTCGATCGCGTCCCAGGGGCAAACCCCGGCCTTCTGGCGAAGGTCCATCTCGTTGAATTTCTCCATATTTTCGTCCGCATCCCCCTTATTGAGGTCGCGGGTTCGAATCTCGTAGGAGAAGCAGTTCAAGCACCCGATACAGATACTCGCATCGACATAGACCCGCATGGGGCGAGTGGAGTCGTCATACATCATATGGATGCAATCAACCGGGCACTCGGAGGCACACATGGGGGAGCCTGCACAGCTGTTGCAATTCTCGTTCATCACCACCACGAAGGGTGGCTGCTTCTTCCGGGGGCGCTGCCCCACGGGAACGGAATAAGTGAGACCTTCAAGATCCTTGTAGATGTACTCAGCCATGAGAGAATTTCTTTCGATGGGTGAGCGCCGGGAGCTTCTGGATCCCTAAAAGAGGTCCACGCCACGGCGCCAGGGGCGACCTGTCAAAAAGACCGCTAATTCTATCAAGAAAACGTCGCGAACTTCAACGGACTACAATATTTCCCTTGTCAAATCTACCGCTTCTCGATACCAATTATAAACTTAAGAGAGAGATGGCGAGGGCTCATGAGTCCAGTTGGGCTTTTCTGCCTGTGGGCCAAGGTAGAAGCCTTGACGGTGGAGGGAGGAGAATCATGGAAAGTGAATTCGAAGACCAGTATGACCAGGTGATGGCAACGGACGAAACGCAAGAAGTAGAAGAACGAATGCGGGGAGAAATCCTCAAGGGAAAAATCCGTTTTCTCGAGCCATACAAGCCAATTTGTGTCAGTGAGCACGCCACCGCCGACGAGGCGATCCGCGCGATCGTCGCGAGCGAAGGTCATACTGGAGCCTGTGTTGTCGACGACGCTGGAAAACTCATTGGTATTTTCACGGAACGGGATGTGCTTTGCCGGGTGGTCGCCAAGAATCTCGTCGCGAGCGAAGTTCTGCTCAAAGACGTGATGACACCAGATCCTGAGGCGCTCACCCCGAACGACACGATCGCGTTTGGCCTGAATCGGATGTCGAGCCAGGGCTTTCGAACGATTCCCCTGGTGGATGAAAATAATGCCCCCATCGGAATCCTGTTCACCCGTCACTTCGTTCGATTCATTGTTTCCCTCTTTCCGAAGGCAACCATGAACCTTCCACCGGGCACTTCGCTCAAGAATCCTGACCAAATCCACGGAGGGTGAGGGAATCCTTCCATCAAAGTTGTATTCCACCCAAAAAGCCACGAAGGGCAAGGTAGACTCGCCCTCGTATTTGTTTCTTTGTTGAACTGAACCCATCGACCGATTGAGCCGATAACTC
>JAJDCM010000271.1 GCA_029260825.1 Planctomycetota bacterium
TTCCACGAGAACCCTGCGGCCAGGATCAGGAATCAGGATCAACGACCGGCCGGACGTGGACTGCGGGTGGCGCTTTTCGTCACGATCGTCGTCATCATGAGCTCCCTTGCTGGATCTCTCATCCTCACCCTTTCCTGAGTTTCACCGCCCGAGACCTGGCTTGATCGCCTTCCACTACTTTGCCTCTCATCTTCAGGATGTTCGCGAGGTCACCCCAGAGAGACGGGTCGTCCGGCAGGAACGTCAGAGCCTCCTTCAAGCTTTTCTCCGCCAGCCCGAGTCGTTGCTCCTGAACAAACAACGCCCCCCGGCCCTGGAGCGCACGGCCATAAACCTCAAAACGAGATCGCTCCTGAGGCTTGTGGTTGAGGATGGTGAGGAAGAGGAGATGTGCCTTCTCCATTTCGCCCCGTTGCTGGAGAAAGCCCGCCTTGTACACGATTGCTTTTTCGTAGCCAGGACGAATGCTGAGCGCCCGGTCAAAATGTTCTTCCGCTTTCTTTTTCTTTCCTTCCTGAAACAGAACCACCCCCAGGTTGTAGTTCGCAAAGGCGTTCATCGGATAGGTCCGCAACACCGACTCGCTCAGGGTTCGGTTGGTCCTCCAGTCCTCCGCTCTCGACGCAAACCGATGGGATAGCAAGAACACCAGACTCAAGATGAGGCAGATGGCGAACACGCGACGCGACCCTTCGAGTCGTCGACACAAAGAAAGAAAGCCAAAGGAAAACGCAAAGTGGATTCCGACCGACGGTAAATAGAGCAATCGCTCGGCAAGAAGAACGCCGATGGGAATCACCAGGTTGGAAACGGGAAAAAGGACACACCCGAAAAAGAAGAGACCAAGAGTTCCAAACTTTCTCTTCCCCAGCCCCTTCAACATTGCAACAAGGAAGATCACCAGGACAACCCCGGCACCGATCAGTCGAACATCCCCAAAGCTCACGACCAGGGGAAGCGAGCCGATCGAGTAATCACCACAAAGATCGATCGGAATCACGACGAGGAAAAGTGACGCTGCAACCGCCCACGTTGCGGTCAGCCAGCGCTCCCAGCCGTGCGCCCCCAAAAGAGCAAAGTAGGTGTGATTCGTCGGTACGGAGAGACCGTCCAGAACCAGACCACGAGCCACCAGATAAGCCAGAATCGGCAATCCAAACAAAGTAGCCCCGCGAGCAATCCGTCCCCATCGGTTCGGGGAACGAAGAAAAAGCTCTCCTCCAACAACGGCGAGAAAACACCCCGCCGCGATTTCCTTGGAGAGGAGAGCGAGAAGATACGAGACAGGAACCAGAACCCATGCAAGAGGGGAGACGATTCGATTCTCGTTTCGCAAGGAGGCATAGAAGCCAAGAGCGAGAAGAGAGAACAACGCGGAGAGAAGCTCCGCCCGTCCCACGACGGAAAGAACTGCCTCACTGGCAATCGGACTCGCCGCGATCAAGAGTCCGCCAAGTTGCCCTACATCGCGACGAAGACTCACCCGGGTAAGACACCACAGCCCGACCATGGCCACGAGACCGTGCAAGATGCAATTGACGATGTGAAATCCCCAGGGAGCGCGCCCGAGGAGCTTGAAGTTCAAGGCGTAGGAGAGAATTGTTAAGGGCCGGTACAGACCTCCGTACGACGTCTCTCCCCAGTAATTCGAGGAGAAGATTGTGCCCACGTCCAGGTCATGGACAAGAGGATTTCGTTTGACGATCGGGAGGTCATCGCCGACAAAATGATTCTGGACGCTTCCGAGGGACACCAGGAGCGCCACGAGAAAAACGAGCACGAGACCACGAGAAGAGACATCCGGAAAAAAGGAAACACCGGTTCCGGGGACAGTTCCGCTCTTCAAGACTTCAGTCGTACCTCTTGGATGTGATCCAGGGCAAATTTGTGTTCGCGGCCATCCACGGCAAGACGTACTTCTTCGTCATCCCCTGAAACCAGGAGACCCGTGTACCGCGCCCGCCCATTTCCGTTCTTACTCGTTTTCAGAGTGACCCGGCTCCCCTGAAACCGACGGAAATGATCCACGGTTTGAAGCAAACGACTGCTCCCGGGTGACCGGACCTCGATGTTCACCGCCTTTGGCTGGATCGAGAGCTCCAGCAGGGACGACTGCACGATCTCGGTGGCGCGAACGCAATCTCTCACCGAAATCGGCAGGGATGGCTCGTCATCCAACACAATCGCCAGGTGTCGGTCGGCGCCCATCGTTATCTCCAGGAGCTGGTAGCCCTCCTCTGACAACAGCCTCTTGACGGTCTTGCTGATCTGCTCCCTGGGCCAGTACATTCGAGCCTCCCTGTGGATATTTGTTCCACCGCTCTATGACTTGACCCCGAGATTTCACCCCACAGCGGAGTGAATCCGAGGGGTCTTGAGAACACTGCCCGAGTCGTACCCCCATCTTAACAATAGCGCGGGATACGCACCGGGAATCCCGGATCTCAGCGGTTCTTTTTTCCCCCCATTTGGTCTATAATCATAAGGAGTGCACGGAAAAAAGGGAATCTCTCCAAGTCACACAAAGCGAAGGGCAAAGAGAGGGAGAAAACATATGGCGCGAGGAGCGATCCTTGCTCTTGGCCTCATTGCTCTTCTTGGCATCCTGCCAGGCGAGCTCCAGGCCGACGGCTACCACACCCCGTTTCGCTCGGTCCGGGAATTGAAACGGTGGTGGACCACCCAGCAGGCGGAATTCCCCGGACTGACAACTCCCCGTCCAGATCAGGCCAACCGCCCTCCTCGGGAGGTTCGGGAATGCTCTCCGGGCTCCGTGCCCGGCGAGGTCCGAAAGGCCATGGACGAGCTCCTGCAGGTCCTGCGCTTCTTTCACGCGGAAAACGTGATCCGAACCGAGTTTCCAAGCATCACGGGAAAATCGATCGGGAGCGTCCACGACGAGATCAAACGCATCATCGGAGGCCTTGGCGAGATCGGTCTCCCCTATCTCCTGCAAGAAATTCAGATCGAAATCGCCCAGAAAAACAAGCCTCGATGGACCCCGGAGCGAGCCGCATCTCTCGCCCAGAGAACTGCCCGAGATTATTACGACGCCGCACTGGAAAAGATCGGCCGTCTTGAAGAGGACCTGACCGCCGAGACGGACCCGGAAAAGATCGCCACATTGATCCGGAAAATCGAGCATCTGAAAGTCGGGATCGATCTCCGGTCGCTCCAGGGCCTTGAAGCCCGATTGACCGTTCAATATCAAACCCTTCGGCCCCGGAAAAAGTATCTGGCGAGCCTTCTGGATATCGTCAAGGACATGGGGGTCACCGCATGCGGATGCCTCATCTCCACTCTTCCTGCTGCAAGCACGAATGCCAGACGAATCCTTACTCCCCTGCTTGTCGGCGCGGTCCGAAAAGGGGTCAGCGCAAAGGGCGAGCCGGGTTGGCGCACCTCCCACCTGAAACGGCTTCTTCCCAGTTTTCTGGTCTTACTGGAAGCCGAATCGGATGATCTTGTAAGCGCGAGCGCAGAATGTCTTTTTCTCCTGACCAAACGACGGTACGGCAACGATGTGGAGCAATGGACCGCCTATCTGACCGGCTCCTTCGCTCCCGAAATCGGGCCGGCCATCGAAAGGCGCCGTCGGCCCATCAAGCGTCCCCCGGATCGGAAAACTCCTCCTCGCCAGCCCTCGATCGATCGAAAAAACTAGAACTACCGGGCACCACTCCCTCACCCAAAACCTTCGAAAAGGGTCCTCAAAAAAAATGGACGACAATCCCGCCCAGACCACCGGAACCGTTGAAACCTGGGAAGAGATCCTGGAAGACCTCTGCGCCAAGGCAGAAAAGAAGGCAAGAAGATTCGAGTTCAGTTCCTTGGTGGTCGGATCCATAGCGCCTCGGGACCTCGATCAAGAAACTGCGGAAACTCAACGACTTCAGGTGAATCAAGCGGTGAAGAAACACCTGCTCGAAACGTTCCCGAAAGTGCGAGTGGAACCTAATGACCCGGAGCTGACCCTTCTCATCGACATCAAACGTCGTGGAATTCAGGCACTGGCCTCATCCGTGTTTATTTATGGAAGGTACCTCAAGCAAAACCGAGACATCCCCCAAACCACCTGGCACTGTCGAAAATGTCGCGGGGGCGGGTGCAAGGCCTGCGATGGGCTTGGAAAAATGTACCCGACAAGCGTTGAGGAGGTCATCTCCGAACCGTTTCAGGAACAGACCCAGGCAAAGACATGCAAGCTCCACGGAATGGGACGAGAAGACGTGGATGCCCGAATGATGGGCACTGGACGTCCGTTCGTGCTTGAGATGGTCCACCCGAAGTCACGCGATATCGACCTCGAAGCTGGGTTTCGGGTCCTCAATGATCTCGACAAAACCGGAGTTGCGGTGACGAACTTGCGCCTCGCGGATCGAAGCCTGAAGCGTCTGGTCAAAAAGGTGGAACCTCAAAAAACCTACCTGGCACAGGTGAAATGCGGGCGGCCCCTGGACGAGGAAGATCATCGCAAACTTGCTGATCTCGCCCCGGTCATCCTGGATCAGCGAACCCCTCAGCGCGTTGCCCACCGGCGAGCTGATCTGGTGCGCCGCCGTCAGGTCTTGACCCTCGTCACCAGGCCTCGCACCGACCCAACGACCATCGATCTGGAACTGACAGCGGAGGCTGGAACCTACATCAAGGAATTCATCACCGGCGACCATGGAAGGACAAATCCAGCGCTTAGCCAGATCCTCGAAACCGACTGCCAATGTGAGGCTCTGGATGTTCTGGAGATTCACTTCGATCTGGATGAGACTCTCCGCCTTTCCGGCAAACTGCCACCAACGGAGTAGACCGGCCTAACCCTTTGTCGAGCGCTTCTTGGTCGTTTTTTTCTTCGCCGCCTTCTTGGGTTTTGACGGCTTCTCTTTCGGTGCTGCCGAGTCTTCGGCCCCCGAGTCTTTTGCCGCTACCAGCGAAACCCTCCCCGACGCCGTATGGGAGATGAGCTCGAGCTCTTGCTTCTTACAGATCTCGATGATGCTCTTCAAGATCGCATTCTTCGGATCGTCTTCCTGAACCAGATAGACCCGAGCTGCCTGGAGCTCCCCGGAATAGGTTTCCAGCTCCTGGGCTGGAATTCCCCGTCGAAACTCGACTCGAAGATTCCAACCTGTGTCGTCCTGAAGTTGAAGCCCAAGCTTCCAGGCTCGATAGATCAGGTCGGATCCAGCCGTACCTTCGGCGGAAGGGTTGAGAACAAAGAGAGGATAGAACTCTCCGATTGCTCCCTTTTTTCGGTCGGAAATCGCCGCTTGCAAGGCAATGCAATCGGCCTGAAGATCTTCCGCCCGAAGGATGACAACGGTGACCGGACCGCGAGTCTCCTCATCCAAGAATCCCATACGGCTTCAACCTCCATATTGGCAGAGCAGGGTCCAAAGGAATTGCGCATTTTCCCATGGTGTTCTCCTGACTTCAATCCTCACGACTAGTTCGGCGGATGATCGAACGGAAATCGCCTGGACGGAGGGATCGGTACCTTCTCCCGGGCAAGCTGCCGCTTCAACTTATTCAGGGATTCCAGATGGCACCGCAGTGCGTTTCTGAGATCCGTCAAGGCCTGAGTTCTTTCCCGTGCTCCCTCTCGGCTCCGGGCATCCCTACGGTAGACTTCCTGAAGAAAGTCCAGAAAAGGCGGCAGAGATTCAGCATTCCCTCCCTTCTCAAAGAACGAAGACATGAACTCCTTGACCAGCCCTTGAAGGTCCTCCCCGACATCAAACCGGGCCGAAAGCTCCACCAATTCGTTCTCAGCCGCGATCAACGTCTCTAAATCCTTCTTTCCCATAGCACAGACTTCCCTTCCTTTACCGTGAGTTGGAACTTCCTTTTCCCCTGAAATGGGCAACCCCCGGTCCAATTCAGCTGAAACTGATCGATCGCCTCGGTTTCTTGGGTCAGGAAAGCGTGAGACACTCAAGAGACGCTAGCCGACCACCCGATCCATAAGCAACAGGAGCACTTCGGAGTCCAAATCACCCTCTCACTTTGAGAACGGAGGACCATTTTGAGCAGAACACTTCGAATCGAGAGGAGCGATTCAACGTCCGCTTCTTTTCTACTGCTGGTACTGCTCTTCACTTCCGGCTGCACGATTCATGACCGCTGGGTCGTCGCAGACCGACTCGGGCTCATCTCCACACCCTACCGGGTCGTCGTGACAGCTGAAGACCGACCGCAAGACGGGGAAGACACGGGAGAAGAAAGCCCTGGCATCGGACGAGGACCCCAACCCGATGCGGGTGATATCGCGGTCCTCAAAGAGCATGGATTTCGTACGGTCCTGAACCTGCGAGGGGCATCACAGGGGAAAGACTGGTATGAGGAAGAGGAAGAAGCCTGCCAGGCTCAGGGGCTCGAGCTGATCAACTTGAGAATCTCTTCCCGAAAGGGACCGGACTCCGAAACGGTGGAGAGACTCGTGGAAATCCTTCAAGACCCTGAAAAGCGCCCCCTCTTCATCCATTGCGCCGGGGGGGTGCACCGGACAGGCTTTGCCGTCGGAGTTTATCGCATGGCCTTTGAGGGCTGGAAGCCAGATCAAGCGATCGAAGAAATGTACGACAATGGCTTTGGTCACCAAGGAGCCCGGCGACAGGCCCTTCTTGATACGATCAAGCGGCTCGACTTCCCTCAGACGTTACCGACACCCCGGTCTAGAACAGGGTGTAGATGAAGGGAGCGAGGACGGAGGATTCGGCGACCAGCAACAACACCCCGAGAAGGACCAAAATGATCACGATGGGGGTGAGCCACCATTTTCCTTCCTTTTTGAGAAAGGACAGGAACTCCATAACGAGAGAAAACTTACCTTCCTGCTTCGCCATCCTAGTGAATCCTCATATATAACGTAGGGCTCCCGGCCCCTCTTCCGTAAAGGGCCCTCATTATACTGAATCCGAGGCCCGGGGCACAGACTTTGCTGCTATTCGATTGAACCATCGGCAAATCGAGCCGCTTTTCTAAACGGCCGGGGTAATAGAAGACCGAGGGTTCAGATGGGGCTTGCGAAAAGACCGCAAGGGGGCCCATCAGGGAAAAAAGAAGAAGGCGAGGGGGAGGGGATGAGGAAGGGGTCCATGACCAGCAGAAAAGGCCGATCTATCGGTCCAATCATAGCTTGCATCATCGTTCTCGGGGGATCCTGGTTGGGGCTCGCTCCCACTCGGGTAAAAGCCCAGCCAGCCCATCAATCCACCACGCGAACCGTTCGACTTCGAAGCGGCGACCTCACTCTGGAGGATGGCCTGGGTTCCTCTCTTTCCCGGAGACTCGAGAGAGAAACCGGGCATCCGGTTCATTTTCTTTTCGAAGGTCATCACGCCCAATCGCCTCTTGATGTCTCGGAGCTCGGGGAGCTTGGAGTTCGCCTCCTCTCCCCCCTATCCAAGACGGTGTGGATTGCTTCGACGGATTCTGGAGTCAATCTCGAGGCACCAGCGATTGCCTCAAGGATCAGGTCAGCGAGTCTACTCCCCTCGGAACTGAAGCTTCATCCATCTCTTTCGAAGTCCATCTCAAAAGGAGGACGCCTCGCCGTCACGGTTATTCTCTATCGTGACAATCCGGCGAGAACAGCTCCTCCCCAGCTTTCTCACGTCAAATGGACCTCGGATCGAACCCTGCAGACCGTTCTGGATTCATCTCAAATCTCGGATCTCGCTCGAGATGACCAGATCCTGTGGATCGAACCTCACGTCAACGAACACCAACCGCTCAATCAAGAAATGCGAGTCGCGATCCGAGCCGACAGGGCTCAGAACGCCGACCTCGATGCCACGCCCCCGACCTATGCTCTCAGTGGAAAGGGAGTGACGGTCGCCGTTTTCGATACGGGGATCGACGATGATCACGGCGACTTCACCGGTAGAATGCTCCGAAACTCCGGCTCAGGAACCCACGGGACTCACGTCGGCGGGATCCTCGGTGGAAGCGGCCGGCTCTCCAGTCTCTACGGAAACGGCGGCTCAGCGTATGAGTGGCGTGGAGTCGCACCTTCTTGCAAACTTGCATCCTTCGACATCTCCATCAATCATGACGACTATCAGGAAGCCGTCGATGTCCATGGTGCCCAGCTCTCGAACAACTCTTTCGTCCAGGCCCTTCTTTGCGAATACGATGCAGACGCAATGCTTCTCGATGAGCTCGTTCGAGGATCGACGGGAAAACCGCTCTCCATTGTCTTCGCCGCCGGAAACAATGGCACTTCGGCTCAATACGGCCCCCTTCGTGGATACTTCTCCACCTTCACGTCGGCGAAAAACACCATCTCGGTGGGCTCCATCCACGCCGATGATGGCCGCCGTTCCGGATTCAGCTCTCTTGGACCGACCTACGATGGTCGCATCAAGCCTGATCTGGTTGCCCCCGGTAGCAAAACCTACGAGGGAATTCTCTCCACGTTTCCGCGCGATCGATACGGCGCGATTCAGGGCACCTCCATGGCGGCCCCGGCCGTAGCCGGCTCCCTAGCTCTTCTCTACCAGGCATACGGCGAAACTTATCAAGTTGACATCAACGAGGCGCCGCCCCTGGCATCAACTCTCAAAGCAGTCCTGATTCAGACCGCCGAGGATCTGATCCACGAAACTGCTGCTCCGGAAGATGTCCTGAACCCGGACACCGGTGAAGCAACTCTGTATTCCAAAGGACCTGATTTCGCCACCGGCTGGGGGTTGATCGACGTGGAAGCCGCCTCGATCCTGATCCAGGAGAAGCGAATCCAGGAGCTGAAGATCGGCCTCAAGGAATCAGAGCGGAACTACACATTCATGGTTCCCGCCGGCCGTGATGAGGTCAAAGTCACCCTGGCCTGGGACGATCCAGCGGCAAACCCGATCAGCGCCCTCGACGAGATCAAGCTCATCAACGATCTCGACATCGTCTTGATCGATCCCCTGGGAGAAAGACACCTTCCGTGGGTCCTGGATCCCCTGGCTCATGAGTCTCTTTCGGGGAACCGCACCGGCATCGATCCATTGGAGACGCAAGACATTCTCCCCGCAAGGAGAGGAGTTGATACGAGAAACAACGTGGAGCAGGTCCTGGTGGAGATGCCGATCCCCGGGCTATGGACCCTTCGAATTCACGCGAGCAGAATGGCTACCGATCAAATCGTCAGCCTTGCCGCGAGTGAACCTCTCCCCCGGATCGACGCCAACCTGAGCTGTCCGGAAACCACGGACGGTGAACTCGTCACGATCACCGCCAGCCTCCTTCATCATGAAAGCGTGCGACGGCCCGTGACGACAACTCTCAGCGTGGTTGATTCCCAGGGTGGCGGGTTCATCAATTTCCGCACGTTCTCGCGGAATCTACCGAAGCTCGCTCAACCTGAAAAAACTCTCACCCTATCCCTCCCTCGGGGAGTTCCGACCAACGAGGAGCTTACTCTCTGGTTGCGAGTCAAGGACACGGCTACCGGCGAAGAGCTTGCCCGAGCGTCGTGCACGTTTCAGATCCTGGATTGATCAGAACTCGGAGCAGTTGTAGATGAGAGTGTTGCACCGGGGGCAAACGACCTTGCATTTCACCTGATCACAGGCCGACGAACAAACGGGACAGATGATCTCTTGGCTGGCGACTTGTGATTTTGCCTTTCGATGGCGGAATGGATCCCGGTGATCTTCTTCCAGGTCAATCACTTTTCGTTCCGACTTTTCACGGTTATCTGCGGCCATATCCCCTCCACAAGTTGGACTTCTAGCTCGTGTATTCTCCGGAAACGTCTTCCGGTTGCAACCCTCTCTTCGCGATCCATCAAATCAGATGTCGATCCATGGTCTTGCGGCAAAAAATCGGATACCATGGAATCCAAGGTAATTGAAAACCCCGGGAAGGTAATCAAGTGCGAAAACTTCTGAACATCACTCTCCTGATCGCGGCGCTGGCCCTGGTGGGAGTCGTGCTGAGTCGATACTTCCGATCCGACGAGGCGATCATCAAGAACCAGCTCCTTGATGTGGCCGAGGCTTTCAACGATCGCCTCGCCAGAAGCTGCGTCGAAATCTTGGCGGACGATTTTCGAGACACGACTACCGGTTACGGGAAACAAGACATCCGGGAGCGACTTTTCTACCTCTTCACCAAGACAAGAAACATCAAGGGGAAGTTTCCTTACCGGGTCGTCATCCGGGAGAACCTGGTAGAGGTCGAGCTTGATCGACCGGACCGGGTCACCGGGACAATCCGATTCAATTGCCAGCTCATGCGTGTCGAGGATAATCGAGAAAGCATCGAATGGGAGTTCGAGGTAACCGCCGGGGGGAAAAAGGCGGATAATACCTGGCTCTTTACAACCGCCGAACACAAAACAAGCGGGGGAACACGTCCTTTTTAGCGCTCCCCCGCTCAGGTAAGTCTCAGAGTTCCTTCAAGTTGACTTCGAGCTTCTCGATCTCACTCCTGATCTCGGCCATCTTCTCCCGGTCGCGCGAAACGAGCTCGGGAGGAGCCTTTTCGATGTAGGCCTTGTTTTCAAGCTTCTTCGAGATCCCGGTCAGGAACTTCTTCGCCTTCTCGATCTTGTCGGCAAGACGCTTACTTTCTTTTTCGACATCGATGATTCCGAGAAGAGGCACGAACACCTGAATCTCGCCCACCACAGCCGCGGCACATTTGTCGGGCCGCTTCCCATCCACTTCAACCCGAAGGTTTTCGACCTTGCAAAGGAAGCGAACAGCATTCTGGGCATCCAAAGAAACCTCGCCCCCCGCCGCAGGAACCGAAACCAGGGCCTCGATCTTCTGGTTCTTGGGAACGTTGTACTCGGCCCGGATGTTTCGCACTGAGCGCACGATATCCATGACCTGAGCGAACTCGGTTTCAACCCCTTCATCCGAAACAGTAGAATCAGCTACCGGCCACGACCCGGTACAAAGCATGGCCTCCGGTTCTTTTCCATGGGCAACCTTGAGAAACGGTCGAAGCTTTTCCCAGATCTCTTCCGAGATGAAGGGAGCAAACGGATGGAGCAATCGAAGAACCGTGTCCAGAACGGTGATCAAGGTCATCCGAGCGTGGGCCCGGCTCTCGCCGCCCTCTACCTCCTCGTAAATCCGGGGCTTGATGATCTCAAGATACCAGTCGCAGAATTCATCCCACAAGAAGTGGTAGATCTCCTGAGCGCTGTCATAGAACTTGAAGCGATCAAGAGCGTCGGTTTCAGCGGTAACCACCCGGGTCAATCGAGAGAGAATCCAGCGATCTTCCAGGGCAGGACTTGCCCCCGAAGGTTTTGCGTCAAAGCCCTCGATGTTCGTGAGTGAGAATCGACACGCATTCCACAACTTGTTCATGAAGTTTCGGCCCATCTCAAACTTCGTGGGCGAAAGCTTGATGTCCTGCCCTTCACTCGTCAGAAGCGGCAACGTGAAACGAACCGCATCTGCCCCGTACTGTTCAATCATGTCGATGGGGTCAATGCCGTTGCCAAGGGATTTCGACATCCGTTGCCCGTGCTCGTCCAAAACGGTCGCCGTGATGTAGACCGTGTCAAACGGGAGCTTCTCCAGGAATTCCAGAGAGGTCATGACCATCCGCCCGACCCAGAGATAGATGATCCCGCGATCGGTAACGAGGGTTTGAGTCGGGAAAAATTTCTCCAGATCCGGAGTGTTCTCCGGCCAGCCCAGGGTCGAAAATGGCCAGAGTGCCGAGCTGAACCAGGTGTCCAGAACATCCTCGTCCTGGCGAACGATCGGGTTCCCCGTCTTTGGATGAACGTCGATGGGCTCCACGGATGCGGCAGCATTCCCCTCTGCATCATAGTAGACGGGAATACGATGCCCCCACCAGATCTGCCGGCTGATGCACCAGTCCTTCACGTTCTCGAGCCAGTGAAGATAGACCTTCTCCCAGCGATCCGGAAGAAAGCGCAGCTTCCCTTCCTTCGAGGCCTGGATGGCCACCTCGGCAAGCGGTTTCATTCGAACAAACCACTGCTCGGAGATGAGAGGCTCGATGATCGCGTTACTGCGGTAGCTATGACCCACATTGTGGACGTGATCTTCGATTTTCTCGAGAAGTCCACTTTCCGAGAGCTCATCGACGATGGCCTTTCTGGCATCAAATCGATCGAATCCCTGATACTTTCCGGCGTTCTCGTTGAGGCTCCCGTCCTGATTCATGACGTTGATGAGAGGTAGGTTGTGCCTTCTGCCCCGCTCATAATCCGCAGGATCATGGGCCGGGGTGAGCTTCACCGCACCCGTTCCAAATTTTGGATCCACGGTCTCATCGGCAACAATTGGAATCTCACGATCGAGAATGGGAAGAAGGACGTTTTTTCCTACCAATGATCCGTAGCGTGGATCGTCGGGATGAACCGCAACGCCCGTATCCCCCAGCATGGTTTCCGGACGAGTCGTGGCAACGGTGACAAATCGACCGGCCTCTCCGACCACCGGATACTTCAGGTACCAGAGGTGGGTAGAGACTTCCTTGTGTTCGATCTCGTCATCGGAAAGAGCGGTCTTGGAACCGGGATCCCAGTTGATCAAGCGCTCACCGCGATAGATGAGCCCCTTGTCGAAAAGACGAGTGAACGCGTTCCGGACGGCCAGCGAAAGTCCGTCATCCATGGTGAATCGAGTTCGGCTCCAGTCGCAGGAATTCCCGAGCTTCTTCAGCTGGCCGAGGATCCTTCCACCATACTCCTCCTTCCACTTCCAGATATGGCCGATGAATTCCTCTCGTCCGAGTTCCTCCTTGCGGATACCGTCTTTCAGCAACATCTTTTCGACAACGGTCTGGGTGGCAATCCCCGCATGATCTGTTCCCGGCATCCACAAGGTGGGATGACCCTGCATGCGCTTCTTGCGAAGGACAATGTCTTGAAGAGTGTTGTTAAGAGCGTGCCCCATATGCAGCGCGCCGGTGACGTTGGGCGGGGGAATGACAATGGTGTAGGGGGAATTGGGAGCGGACTCCGAAGGTTGAAAGCAGCCCTCTTCGATCCAGCGGTCGTACCAGGACTGTTCGATCTGGCCGGGGGTATAACGAGCTGCAATTTCCGTTTCCATGGATCTCTCCTTCTTGCCGCAGCCTTCGCGGGACGCAGGCTGCATGTGACTTGGCATTGGCCCCTCGAGTAGAACGCAAGAAGACGTTCCTCTCCTTCCGGCCTTATCCTACGTCCATGGAAGGCCGACTCGGGCAGAATGGGCCCTGTTTTCCTTTTCCAGAGGCTTACTGTAAAGAGGGGATTCACAGAACAATGTTCAAGTAGAACCGACAAGAACACAGGCGACAGCCTATTTTTCCAAGAGCTATTAGCCATTTTGACGAAGATTTCGTACAAACAGTCGACGCACACCAGAATAAAAGAAGGCACATGGACGATATCGACCGCAAAATCCTCGATTCACTTCAACAGGACGGAAGGGCCTCTCAGGCCGAGCTTTCCCGCCAGGTTGGCCTCACGGCCCCATCTCTCAATGAACGGCTGAAGAAGCTCGAGCGATCCGGAGTCATTCGCCGGTATACCGCCATTCTCAATGATGAAATGGTTGGCTGCGATATTCAGGCCTTTATCGAAGTGTTCATCGATCATCCACAGCGGGAGCGAGACTTCATCGGACAGATGGTAGAGCTTACAGAAGTTCTGGAGTGTCATCACATTACTGGCGAAGCCTCCCTTCTACTCAAAGTCAAGACCACCGACCGGGTCAGCCTCAAACAGCTCCTCCTTGACCACATCAACTCCCAACCGGGGGTGAGAGGCACCAAAACGGTGGTGGTCCTTGAAACGGTAAAAGAGGAGACCCGACTTCCCCTGACGGCTTCTCGAACCCTTGAAGAATCCAGCAAAGAGCTCAAAAAGGACGATAATGGGTGATGCGATGAAGAACTCTCAAACGACTCAAGAGCCGGCCCCTTCCGTTCTGGAACCGGCCTCTTCTTCCCCACGAAAAGGAGCAAGTACCCCCATGGCCGATGATCGCGTACCTGCAGGTGAAGTCCATTCCACCCTCAATCAACACATTCTCGCGGATGGAATGTCGCTTGTTCTTGATCTTGATCGCTCGACTCCCCTTCGGCTTGTCGATGGCATCACGGGAAGGGAGTACTTCGACTTCTTCAGTTTCTTTGCTTCTGCCCCGCTTGGCACCAACCATCCCGCCATGTTGACCAAAGAAGCCCAGAAGAGAATCGCCAAGGGCGCCACGAATAACCCCTCCAATTCGGATCTGTATACCCGGGAAATGGCCGACTTCGTCAAGACCTACAGTCGGGTCGCCATACCTCCCGAACTCCCCCACCTCTTCCTGGTGGCCGGCGGAGCTCTTGCCGTAGAGAATGCACTCAAGACGGCTTTTGACTGGAAAGTCAAAAAGAACATTGCGGCGGGCCGAGGCGAAATCGGGACAAAGATCCTCCACTTCGACAAGGCCTTCCACGGTAGAAGCGGCTACACTCTCAGCCTGACCAACACGTCCGACCCTCGAAAAACAGCCTACTTCCCGAAGTTTGATTGGCCCCGGGTTCCTCACCCCGGTGTCACCTTTCCTCTGGAAGGAGCAAATCTCGCCGCTGCACAGGCCGCGGAGAACACCTCGATTGCAGCCATCCGCAAGGCATTTGCAGAAAATCCCCACGACATCGCCGCCATCATCATCGAGCCCATCCAGGGAGAGGGCGGAGACAACCACTTCCGACCCGAGTTCCTGCAGAAGCTAAAGGAAATCGCGGTGGAAGAGGAGACACTCCTGATCGCCGATGAGGTTCAAACCGGCCTTGGACTCACCGGAACGACGTGGGCGTACCAGCAACTTGGCTTCCTTCCGGACATTCTTTGCTTCGGAAAAAAAATGCAGGTCTGCGGGATTCTCGCAGGAGAGAGAATCGGCGAGGTGGAAAACAACGTCTTCAAGGAATCTTCCCGCATCAACTCGACCTGGGGATCCAACCTTGCAGACATGGTCCGAGCTACTCTCTACCTTGAGATCATCGAGAGAGACAACCTGGTTGAAAATGCAAGAATCCAGGGCGAACTTCTCCTGCAGCGCCTCCAGGAGCTTCAAGCCAGTGCCCCCGATTTCATCAGCAACGCTCGAGGAAAAGGCCTCATGTGTGCGGTAACATGCCCCTCGGGTGATGCTCGAGATTCCCTCTTGACCCGCCTTCAAGAAAACGGAGTTCTCATGCTCCCTTGCGGAGATCAATCGGTTCGGTTCCGTCCCGCTCTCTGCGTGACCAAGGAAGACATCGAAGAGGGAATGAAGATCGTGACGAAGACGGTGAATGAGATTCGATAGCCGGAAGGGAAGAGAGTACAATCACTCTCACTCATGAAATTCCCCGTCGAAGCAGAAAATGTCTATCGGTTTCATCCTGAGGGTCGGAGCGGACCTTCCGGGAGCAACAAACGTCCGGTCCTGCAGGATCTTTCCTTGCGGGTGAAACACGGAACGCTGACCGTCGTCATGGGACCCAGCGGATCCGGGAAGTCGACCCTGCTCCACATCCTGAGCGGACTCGACCTCCCCTCCGCCGGCATCGCTCGCCTCACCGAGGTTGACCTGACATCATGCTCCGAAGAGGAACGCACCAGGCTCCGACGTCAACACGTGGGCTTTGTTTTTCAATTCTTCAACCTCGTCCCCAATCTAACCGTTGGGGAAAACATCGCACTCCCCCTCGCTCTTGAGGGAGTCAAGAAGCCCAGGCGCGATCCACGCTTCATCGCAACGGTCATGGAGTTCAAGCTGGGCGACAAACTGGAACGACTCCCCCATGAACTCAGCGGAGGAGAGATGCAACGCACTTCCATTGCCCGGGCTCTCGTCCACCGACCTCAGATAATCCTGGCAGACGAGCCAACAGGAAACCTTGCCAGTCGAGAAGGACGAGAGGTGATGGAGTATCTTGTCCGAGCGGTCCGTGAAATGGGCCAAACCGTACTTCTCGTCACCCACAATCCAAGAGACGCCAGCTATGGCAATGAAGTTCATTTCCTGACCGATGGACGCCTTGTTCCCGAGCTAGCCCTGACCGGAAAGAACGTCGATGAAGATCGCATTCTTGCTTGCCTGGAGAAGCTTTCGGTCTAGACCGGGGCGCGCGATCACCGCCACCCTCGGAGTAGCCCTCGGTATCGCCACCGTTCTTTCGGTCTCGATCATCGACCACAATACGCTCCTCACCCAGCTTCGAGCAACCGGTACTTCGAGCTGGGACGCCAGCATTCGACCGATCAAACCTGGGCTTCAAGAAGAAGCGATCTTCCCCCCTCGGCTCCTTTCCGATGGAGACATCGATGAGATCTTTGTCGAATTCTACGAGCGTGTCGAGATGGAAAGAAAAGACTCGAAAAGCCCCCTCCCGGCACGCCTCCAGGGGATCGGGTTTCATCCGACGTCCCCGGGCTCGGAAGAACGATATACGGTATTATCGGGACGGGGCCTGACATCTCAGGACGAGCGAGCGGCCTTGATCTCAGGGCGGCTGTCCGAGAACGAAAACCTTCGACCAGGAGACCTGATACGCCTGGGTGCCCTCGTCGCCACGAGAACCGGATGCATTGAAGGGAACACCATCTCGATCGGCCCCGAGGCTGCCCCGCCCTCCTCTCTCGATTTTGTCGTAGCCGGTATTTTCCATGAATCGGGGCGAGGTCGGTCACGAGATCTGATTGCTCCCATAGCCTCCAGCCTCTCTCTTTTCCCGCAAGATCGGATCCAACCAACGTACCGGGTAAGGCTAAAAGATAGCGCGGTCTATCAGGACCTCCGAGAACGCCACAAATCCAACTTCATCGTGGAGCAAAGAAAGGCATCCCGGACCGGGGAGCGGATCGATCAAAAAGCCTTTCGAAAATCCCTCCGGATCACCAGTGCCCTTTCTCTTCTTCTTGGCCTGTACGTCATCTACAACAGTTTTTCCATGGCCCTTGCCGAACGTGTACGAGAAATCGGCCTCCTCCGAGCCATCGGCCTGTCTCGAAATGAAATCGGCGGATCGGTTCTTCTTGAAGGAGCCCTTCTCTCCTTTTTGGGCGCGATCCTCGGCCTCTTCCTGACGGTCGGACTCGTCCTGTTCATGCGTTATTTTCACATCACCACTCTGGGTTTTGGCAAGCCGCTCAAAATCCATGAGATCCCGTTCCTTCTCTCCGGATGCATCGTCTTCCTTGGCATGGTGTTCGCTCTTCTTGGAATGATCGCTCCGCTGCTTCGAGCACGAAACTTGAAAGTCATCGACGCGCTGAAGGCGGGAAGACTTCTCCTCAGCTCCGAGACCGGACTCCGCACCCGACTCATCTTCTTGCTCGGTGCCCCCCTGCTCATTCCCATCTTCTTCTTCCTGGTGGCTCCCCCCCTTGGCGATCGGCAAGAGCTCGTGAACGAGGTCATTCTTCAGATGGCTCTGGTCATCGGCGCTTTCTTTGCTCTGGTACTTCTCCTACCCCGTGTTATTCACGGAGGCCTTGTCTTCATCTTGACTCCGTTTCGGCGCTTCTTTCCGGTGGAGGCTCCCCTTGCTCAGGCGGCCATGCGAGGTTCGAGACAACGCAGTCTCGCAACCCTCACCGGCCTTACAATTGTCGTGGCAACCGTCGTTACGGTGAGATCGGTCAACCTTGGATTCATTCATGAAATGGAACGTTTTTCAAAGCGAGCTCTCGAAGGCAGGGTCTACCTTCGGTCCCGAGATGACATTCCCCTCTCTTTCCTGCAGGACCAGGCAAAGAAAATCAGCGGGATTGAATCCGTGTACTCCCTCAGCGCAGAAATCCCGAGCCCCTTCCCTCTTCGAGGTGTTCAGGTGGAAGACGCCGTCAAAGAGCTCGCGATCCTGAGAGACAACCCGGAGAAGTTGGCTCGATTCCGCAACGGAGAATCTCTTCTTCTCTCGAGCTTCCTTGCCGATTCTTTTGGATATGCCGTGGGTGAGACGATCACTCTTCCAACCTTCACCGGGCCAAGATCTCTGACCGTTGACGGGGTGATCGATGAATTTGGTTACTATCCGGACGACCGCAGCTTCGCAATCCTTGAATCGGACCGGATGAACGAACTCTTTTGCGTGACGGGAGAAGAGGGAAGACAGTTCGTAGCGCGCCTTCATCCGGACGCGAAAAGAAAGCCGGTGGTGGCTGCTCTGGGCAAGGCCTTTCCCAAACGGACCTTCTCGTGGATCCAGAGCGACCACGACCTTACGCACCGTTATGTCCTTGACAGGCGGCGAGACTTCTTCATTTTCGACGTGATCCTCTGGATGATGTCGGCGTTAGCTGGAGTTGGTCTTCTGAATTCCGTGACCATCGCGATGCTGGAAAGGAAGCGCGAGATCGGACTCCTTCGAACCGTTGGTCTCTATCAGCATCAGATCCGGCGAATGCTGATCCTGGAATCAATGTCCATCGGTCTTCTGGGAGGATTTCTCGCTGCCGCTGTTTCCATCCCTCTTTCGTTCCTTGCTCTTGAGGGGGTGCGAACGATCAGCCAGCTCGACCTTCATTTGATCCTTGAACCGAGAGTGGTCCTCTTCCCCGTCTTCATCTCGCTTGCGATCTCGGTATTATCGTGTCTGTTGCCGGCATTCAGGCGACGCCGTTTTGATCTTTCTACCCTGTCACGATATGAATAGTCACAACGACTATAGGAGTGTCATCAACAACACGCCACCGGTTGCCAGAATCGTTGCCACTAGCTTCCCGATCGTCAGCTTCTCCTTGAGGAACCATACGGCCAGAATTACGGTAAAGACGGTGCAGGTCTGGTTGAGTACCGCCGCCACGGACACCTGATTGTACTTGAATCCGGCCACCCAGAGGATCATGGCGAAATAGGTGCTAAAGAGCGATCCGAGGAAGATCTGC
>JAJDCM010000272.1 GCA_029260825.1 Planctomycetota bacterium
ATTTGACCCTTGTAGTCCCGAAAGAGCACCTGGTTCTTCCATTCATAGGCAAAGAACGTGGTGAAAACATCCTCCTCCTGAGCCTCTTGCGTGATGCGCTGGCAGATCTCCCACTGTTTGGCCAGGATCGGAGCGTTGTGCTCGCTTGCCGCGGCGAAATCCAGACCGGCCACATCCTTTGCGTAGGCGTAGGCGAGATCCTGTCGGGTCATCTGGCCTCGATGATCTCCCCGGGCATCTCGTTCCCCCCTGGCAAACCCCGAAAACCCCGCCCCCGTACCGGTGTGAAAATGAAGATCCCCGAAGAAGCGACGGACCTCTGGCATGGATTCATGAACCTGAACCCACTGCCCCCGTACCGTGAGATCCTGGTCCATCTGCGAGGGAAGTGTAACGGAAAGCCAGCACCAGCCCGGATGCTTGGCGATCACGTTCACGGCTTTGCGCACCCCGCGAGAAGTCTCATCAAACTCAAGAGGGATCTTCTCCTCGGACGCTGCCCGAGCGCTCAGGAAGAGCGATCCACGGAAGCCAACTGCCCGGTTACCAAACGGATCAACCGCACTGACGTTGACGGAAAAAGGCTTCCCCGCCACGACGTCCGCCGATGCGGAGACGAGAATCACCGACGCTTCCTGGGGCTTGAGAACGAGCTCCGGACCTTCGATGAATTCCCAGTCCCCCCCGGCTTCCCGCTGGACCTGGGCCTGAAGTCGGGAGTCTTGCGCAAGGGAGGGCATCTGTCCCTGGTATTGAAAAAAAACCGACCTTCCGGGCACAAGAGCCTCTCGAAACCGGACCTCAATGACCCCATTCTCCGCCCGAAGTGTCATGGATAGTGGGGCATCCAGGGCAGGATCAGGAGACTCGGCATCATTCCGGTCACTCATTCCGATCGGCAACACATACCCGGGTTTTCCTGCATCCAGGACCTGAGGCGTCGTCCACTGGGATGTGGTGACCCACCAGTCGACCGGGAGCTTCCAGCGAAATCCGCTTCCCGGAGCAAGTCCTTTCTCTCCCGACGTGAAACGAAAGAGAACGACCCCCGTCTGATCGACTTCCATCACCCGAGGAAATAGAGCAAGACGATCGGAAGATCCGGCATCATCGGGGGAAGAACAGGCAATCAACCCGCAAAGCGGAGCTAGAAGGCCAAAAAACAAAATCCAACGTTTCAGAGCAAACATGGGAAATAACGTATCAGAAGGCCATCCCAAGAGCGAAGTGTACTCGAAATCGATCTTCGTCCCGTTCACTTCGGTGATCAGGGTTCCAGGCGAAATCGAGCCGAATCGGGCCAATCGGCAGGAGGTAATCAACCCCGATTCCGAGGGCCGGCCGAAAGTCCCGAAAGTACTCCCGAAAGATGGTGTCGATGAGCTGTCCCCGGGAGATCACCGGGTTTGTCCCCTCTTCGAATCGGGTCTCATTGGGAGAGATATTGCCGTAATCGAAGAATAGACGGCCCGCAAACAGGCGGTACAGTCTTTGCCTCAACTCGATGTTGAACACGTTGAATGCCTCTCCCCCGACCGGTTCGTCTTCCCTTCCACGAGGTCCGAGCTCTGATTCACGGAAACTCCTGACCGAGTTCTCCCCCCCGTTAAAGAATCGCTCCCCGATCGGAATGGCGTCGTCATCATGAATCGGGATGACGAATCCGGTGCGATACCGGACCGCGAGAACCGTAGATTTGGCAAGAGACAGGAACCAACGGGTTCCCGTGGTCAGCCGGAAGAGATCAACCTCGCTTCCAAGAACCTCATCCGCATAGTCAAAGCCGATCGAACTACGCTGGCCGGAAGTGGGAGCAAAGAGATCGTTTCGCGTGTCATAGGTGAATTGCAGCCGTAGCGACGCAATATTGTAGAGATTCTCCAGCCTCAGATCCTCCGGAGCAAACTCGAGACTACTGACATTCGTGACCTTATAAGAGTATCCAAGCGTGGTGGTAAAGTCCTTCCCGAAGTCCTTGTGAAACAACAAGGATGCCGTGAAGTCTTCTCGGTCAAACGACGGTTCCTCTCGCACCTCGTACTCAAGGGGAATCGAAGCGCGAATGTCGGTCTGAAGAAAGAAGGGGTCCGTCACTGAAACCAGGACTCCGGCTCCCTTGAAACTCGCCCGTGCCTCGGTCGAGAAGATCCGCCCCGACCCGAAAATATTGTTGTCTCGAAACCCGACCGTGCCACGCAAGAGTTCATAGGAACCCAGACCGGCTTCCACGAAAAACTCCTGAGAAGAAAGCTCCGAAAGCTTGATCTCAAGAACACGATCAACCGTGTCCTCTTCGTCATTCCGATGCAGCCCTTCCACCACTTCCGGACTGCTTTCCTTCGGTGGTTCGAGATCGAAAAGGATCTTGTCAAAAAGCCCGGTCCGAAAGAGACCCTGAAAGCTCTTTCTCTCCTTCGTCACCGAGTAGAGGTCGCCCGACTCGAATTCAACCCGCCTCCGGATGAACCATTCCTGAGTACGCAGCGCTTCGCGGTCACGAACTTTCACACCGACCACCCGGACTCGTGGCCCCTTCTCGATGGTGACGGCGATGATCACGTCTCCCGAATTCTCGCCGGCTGAAACATTCGTGAGCACCTTGCTCTCCGGATACCCTCGATCGCCGTACATGGCATGAATGCGCGTCTTGAGCTCGAGAGAGCGGCGAGGGAAAAACGGTTTTCCCCGGAAGTCGACCTCACATTCGGAAAGCTTCTCTTCCATCTCCGGGAGAATCTCACCTTGGAATTGAATATCACTGACGAGGAAGCGGGGTCCCTCCTCGAGTCGCACCACGACCTTTGCCCGATCACGGGTCGCATTAAAGGTTATCTCGGGAGGTTGTACCTTGACTTCCCGAAAGCCCTCGGACATGTAGAGGC
>JAJDCM010000273.1 GCA_029260825.1 Planctomycetota bacterium
GCCACCGCACCGGCCAGACCGTTGATGGTCTGGGTCGTTTTGGTGGCCCCGTCGATCACCGTCACGCTGTCACCGAAGATGTTGGCGACGTAGACCTTGTTCGTCGTGGGATTGACCGCCACCGCGTTCGGGCCATCCCCAACCGGGACCGTCACCGTGGAATTGTCGGGACCAAAGATCACCGTCACGTTGTCGCTTCCCCGGTTGGCAATGTAGGTCTCGTTCGTGATCGGGTTCACCGCCACGGCTTTCGGGAGGTCTCCCACCGAGATCGTGGAGTCGGCCGTGGCTCGAGAGCCCAGAAGGCCGATGGCTACAATGACCATGATTCCCACGAGGAACCCGGTACTTTCTCTTCGGGTTCCCTCGTTTCTCAAGCTTCTCATCCTCTGACCCTTGCTACGTCTCATGTCGATCTCCCCGCCTTCGCTCGCCAAGGGCGAGCTTCGGCGCGCTTCTCGTTGCGGACTGGATTTGTTCGTTGCTAGTCACTTCACTTTGTGTCCCCCTCTTAGCGGATGTGTCCGCCAAGCTCGCCGCCAGGTGAGCGTGGGTTGGCCAAAGAACGACGTTTCGGGGAGAAACGACCGGAAAAGGATGGAAAAAACTTTGCTTGAGCTATTAAGATGATGCTCGGTAATGGCTTAGATCAGAAGGGACAACTACAGGATCGACGTGGACAGACCCCGGCCAGAAGACGTGACGCTTCTCCTCAAGCGCATCGACGAGGGAGACAGTGAGGCCGCCGCCTCCCTGATTCCGCTGGTCTATGGCGAGCTCAAAGCACTCGCCGGCTTCTTCTTCTCGTCCCAGCCCGCAAACCACACGCTCCAGCCCACGGCCCTCGTCCACGAGGCGTGGATCAAGATCGGAGCAGGAGGAGGGCTCGGCGGGGTCTCGAACCGCCGCCACTTCTTCGCTCTGGCGAGCCGGGCCATGAGACAGGTGCTTGCCGACCACGCGAAGAGGCTTCGCCGCGAGAAGCGGGGAGGAGGGAAGTCTCACCGGACGGTGACGTTCAAGGATGAGATCACACCCGACCCCGCATCCGCGATCGATGTCGTCGCCTTCGACGATGCGCTCTCGACCCTCCAGAAGTTGAACGAGCGTCACGCCAAGGTCGTCGAGCTTCGCCTCTTCGGTTCCCTGACCCTGGTCGAGATCGGGGAGACCCTCGGTGTCTCCAAGACGACCGTCGTCGCCGACTGGAACATGGCGAGAGCGTGGTTCCTTCGCCAGCTCGCCGACGCGGGATAAGGCGGGCATGGATTCCAATCGCTACTCCCGGGTTCACGAGATCTTCACCGAAGCCTTCTCCCTCGAGGGACCGGAGCAAGCGGCCTACCTGGACGAAGCCTGCGCCGGCGATCCGGAGCTCCGAACTGAGGTGGACTCTCTTCTCGACTTCGGCAGGCAAGGTATAGAGGACCCGAACCCGTTTTCCGACGAGCGGATCGAGGTCTCCCGAGAAAAGCTCGAGGAGGTAGCCAGAAAAACGCTCTCACCCGGATCCGATCGGCAAGCGCACCAACAATCCACCTGGGCTCCTGAACGCATCGGTCCCTACCGGATCCTCGAGCGCATCGGCATGGGAGGAATGGGCGTCGTCTACGAGGCGGAGCAGGAATCCCCGCGGCGGAAAGTGGCGCTTAAGGTTCTCCATCCTCTCTTCGCCACAGAGACGATGCTCCGGCGTTTTCGCCAGGAGTCGGAGATGCTCGGACGTCTCCAGCACCCGAGCATCGCCCAGGTCTTCGAGGCTGGCACCTTCGATCTCGGCCGGGGAGCCCAGCCATACTTCGCGATGGAGCTCGTCGAGGGGACCGATCTTCGCACATACTGCGAACGAGAAGGTCTAGGCCGTGACCAACGTCTCGAGCTCCTGGCCCGGATCTGCGACGCCGTGCAGCACGCCCACGAGAAGGGGATCATTCACCGGGACCTGAAGCCCGACAACATCCTGATCACCCCGGATGGGAACCCCAAGGTGCTCGACTTCGGGATTGCCCGCAGCACCGAGTCCTCGACGGTCCTCGAGACCATGGTGACGGCGACTGGCGAGCTCATGGGGACACTTGCCTACATGGCGCCCGAGCAGCTCCTGGGCGAGCACGAGGTGATCGGTCCCGAGGCGGACGTCTATGCACTCGGCGTCATCGCCTTCGAGCTCGTCACCCGTCGGCTTCCCCACGACCTGTCCGGCCTTCCCCTCTCGTCGGCCATCCGAACCTTGTGCGAGAACGATGCCCCGAGGCTGTCCAGGATCGAACGAAAGCTCCGAGGAGATGTCGAGACGATCGTGGGAAAGGCGCTCGAGAAGGAGCCCCGTCGACGCTACTCCTCCGCCGCGGCGCTTGCCGCCGACATCCGGCGCTACCTGGGCGGTCATCCCATCGCCGCGAAGGCTCCGAGCGGGTTTTACCGGGCGAGGAAGTTCGCAGTGCGCAATCGGGTTCTGGTGTCCGCCTCGGTGGTGCTCTTCTTTGCGGCGACGATCTCGACTTTCCTGGCCATTCAAGCAGCCCGGGACCGGGATGCCGCCAACCTCCGCGCCTACCGACTGAGCATGATCGCCGTCGGGGCCGCCGTCGAGGAAAGGCAGTTCGAGACCGCTCGTCGACGTCTCGCGGACATCCCCGAATCCTTGCGCGGATGGGAATGGCGTCACTTTGCGAGCCGATGCGAAGTGGTGAAGCCAATCACGATCGGCGAGTGTGGCGGTGCGATTTACAGTCTGGCAACGAACGCAGACGGGTCCATGCTCCTGGCCACGTCGCAGCGCCGGGTAGCGGAGTCGGATGGCAAGACCGTGTTCGGAGGAGATCTTCGCCGCTGGAACTTGATGACCGGAGAAGCTCGGGATCCGATCTCGTTGCCGGGATGGGGGAAGATCTTCCCCAGAAGGAGTCGGGGCGATTTCATCGTCGTCAGTCAGACGAGGCAAGACCAGCCCTCCCTCTCCGTGTTCCAGCCTGACGGTGACCTGCTGCAGGCTTTGGGTCGGAACAACTTCACTTTCGAAATACTGAGCAACAGTCACGCCATGGCATTGAGCCCGGACGGGTTACGATTCGCGTTCGCTCTCCCCAGGAAGATCGTGATCATGGACATCGAAAGAGAGTCCTTGGATGCCTCCGTCGAAATCGAGGGCGAGGGCTGGGCGATCGCATTCGGCCCGGATGGAAACACTCTTGCCGCGTCCTCTCACGCCCAATGGAGCCTCTTTCACGTGAGCCCGGGAAGGCTCGAAAAGATCTTCACTCATCACCCAGGCGGCGGGCCGATCGCCTTCCGGCCGGACGGACATCGAATGCCCCTGGGTGCTGACGACGGCTCGGTCCGCTTGTGGGATCTCCGGGTTGATCCACCGACGGAAAACGTCGTGAGCCGGGGACGTGGAGAACCCCTCTGGATCCTTCACTATTCTCAGGACGGTTCGATCCTGGCCTGCGGAGATCGATCGACCCAGTTGACCTTCCTCGACGGAGAGACGGGCGAGCCTTTTGACGTGCTGGCGCTGCCAGGTGTGCCGGCTTACGAAGATCGACCGACCAGTGTCGAGTTCCTGCCGACGAGCCAGAAGCTGGTCACGGGCCACGAGGGAGGGGCGGTGAACCTCTGGCAACTCGCGGAGCGGGAATCCGTCGCTCTCCGGGGTCACAAGTCCTTCGTCTATCCCGTGATCTTCTCGCGGGACGGGAATGTCCTGCTCTCGGGAGGATGGGACGGCTACGTCGGGGAGGCCGGCTCACTACGCTTTTGGGACGTCGCCACGGGAGAGTGTATCGCGGCCTCAGGCGCGCCCGACTGGATCGTCCTCGCGGCTTCGATCGATGGCCGAGGACTGAGGGCCGCCGTCTCGTTCGAGAATCTGGCCGCAGGAGTCGTTGCCGTGGACAAGAGAAAATCCGAGGTTGCGATCGTCGATCTTCGCACTGGAAACCACGAGCTCGTGTTCGAGACGGAACTCGGAATCGATGGGCTTTCCCTCTCTCCCGATGGCCATCATCTTCTGATGATCGATCGACACGGATCGTCGGTCCGGGATCTCCGCTCAGGAGAACAACTCAGGCTACGGTCCCGGGATCCGCAGGGATTCAGGACGATGATCGGTCCTCCAGGGGAGTTGCCTGGAGCCCCGACGGAGAGCTGATCGCTACAACCGTGGAGGGCTCGCTTGAGCTGGTCGATGCCCGAAGTTACGAGACGGTTCAGCTCTTGAGGGCACATGAGTATCGGATCACCTCCCTTGCGTTCGACCCCGACGGAGACAAGATCGCAACGGCCTCGGAAGACGGCACTGCCCGCGTGTTCGAGGTCGACGGGCTCGAACCGATCAAGCTGCTGGATCACGGGATCGGGGTTCTCGGCCTCGCTTTCAACCCCGACGGAACGCGCCTCGCCACGGGAGATCGGGACGGGAAGATCCACCTGTGGGAGACGGACACCTTCGAGAAGGTCGCCGAGCTGACTGGACATGAGAGCTACGTCTTCGCGCTGTCCTGGAGCCCCGACGGGGAGACTCTCGTCTCGAGTTCGGGCGATTCAACCATCCGA
This sequence comes from Planctomycetota bacterium, assembly GCA_029260825.1. Lineage (GTDB taxonomy): Bacteria > Planctomycetota > JACOTG01 > JACOTG01 > JAJDCM01 > JAJDCM01. The sequence goes on from JAJDCM010000273.1 coordinate 4,558, forward strand.
CTCTGGGAGACGCGTTCGTCGGAGCTACGGTCCGAGGCGAGGAGAGAACGGGCAGGGATCGTTAAAAATGTGGAGCCGGCGGTGGAGGGGTGGCTCGAGGAGATGGGGGATGCCGAGTTAGTGGCTTCGAAGATCGAGACACAGGGGGCGTGGAGCGAGCGGGAGAGGGACGTGGCGTTTCAGGTGTTGCTCGGGGAGTGTGTGGGACGGTAGGGATGGGCTTCGAAATGGGATGCCTGACGTAATGGACACTTTGTTTCCTCCTCGCGTCCGGTTTACCTTTTCGCCTCGATCGGGGACCCATGGCACCCAGATACGGGGAAAATGGAGAGCGTGGGGCTTGGGGGCAAGCTCGCCTCCTTTTTTTAGTGAGTAATTTTTAATACTGCGTCCTGAACCGCACGAATTAGGAGAAATCATGAAAAGAGCCTTCAGCATATTCACGGCACTTCTTGGAGTCGCTGGACTCTTGTGCCTCTTCACCACGCAGGCGAAAGCAAGCGGGGGGGTCGTGCAGCGCAAATCCAACGGGAATCCCTCCGGGTATAGATCTCCTATCATTTCTCTCAAAAAAGAGAAAGTGCCGGAACCAGGAATGTACCCGGCTCCGGCTCCTTGGAGATCGACACTTGCCTGACAAAGGCGAGCACCGATTGAGGTCAAACTATTCCACGCACAGCACCAGCGCATTGGTCACGCTGAAGTTCACGGGCCCGGCGCTCCCGTTGTCCTGAAGCAATCCCTGGAAGGTGAGCTTGATGGGATTCCCGAGCCCCCCGTTTCTCGTGATCGAGAAGGGAGCAAACGACGGACCCTGCCTCTCCTGTGTCATCTGGCAGACCGCGTTCGGCATGTTGTCCGATCTGATGCAGAAGAGTGGTTGGGGCGATTGCCCCATGTTGAGCGGCGTCGGGTTAACGAGACAACCGATGAGCCCACCGTTGAACGAAAGTGATGCACCCGACGCATTCGAGAAATCACCGGCCCAGGTCCAGAAGACGTATCGGGCATTTGATGCGGGTCCATTTGCGCTCGCATCGAGGGAGATCGAGAATGTCTCGTTGGTATCGAGGTTGACCGTGCGATCGGATCCACCCGTTCCGCCATTGACCCTCAGTACTCCTTGAGGAAGGCCAATGCCTCCTACGTTCACGTTCCCTCGCACGCAGTCGATCACCGTGAACGGGTAGGCCGCGATTTCCCCCAGAACCGGGGAGTAGCTCGGATTCGTCGAGGTCTCCTGACCATCCGTGGCGAACGCGTAGATCACGTGGCTGCCTTGGGGGAGCTGGTCAGTCTGGATGCTCGCCATCGATCCCGCGGGCGTTGCTTCGAGCCACTCTCCCGTCCAGGTGTCGATCTGATAGTAGATATGGGAAATGGCGGGAGTGTTGGGAGAGTAGGTGCTCGTGGCCTCGAAAGTAAACTCCGGACGACGCGTCACCGAGACGTTGTTGGGAAGTGGCGTGATCGTGACGTCGAGTGGAATATCCTGTTCATCTTGTTCGTGGATCACCGTCAATTTGTCACCCCCCACGTATGCCGTGTTGGTGACCGGGTTCACCGATAGGTTTACCGGAAAGTTCGATACGGGGACGGTTTGAGGGGAATTGGTGATTCCGTCGATCACTGTCACTGTGTCGTCGTCGGTGTTCGAGACGTAGACCTTGTTGGTGACCGGGTTAACGGCAACCCCGGTAGGAAAACCTCCGACTGGCACTGTCTCGGTGGAGTTGTCGAGACCAAAGATCACCGTTACGGTGTCGTCCAATCGGTTCGAGACATAGATCACATTGGTGACCGAGTTCACTTTGAGATCACCTGGCGCCCCACCAACGGCCACGGTGGTCTCTACCGTGTTGTCTCCACCATCGATCACCGCTACGAGGCTACCTTCGTTCGTGGCGTAGATCTTGTTCGTCACCGAGTTCACCGCAACTGCACTAGGATTCGATCCGATGTTCACGGTAGCTTCCACCGAGTTGTCGTTCCCATCGATCACCGTCAAGCTGCTGCTCGATATGTTTGCTACGTAGATTTTGTTGGTAACCGGATTTGCCATTAGCGCACGAGGATCATCGCCAGTGGCCACGGTAGCTTCCACCGAGTCGTCGCTCCCGTCGATTACCGTGACGATGTTCGCGAAGTTGCTAACGTAGATTTTGTTGGTGACCGGGTTCACAGCCACCCCAAAGGATGCAGAGCCGACAGGGATCGTTGCCAACGAGTTGTCCTGCCCATCGATCACCGTGACGCTGTTCCCAGAGGAATGGGCAATGTAGATCTTGTTGGTAACCGGATTCACCCCGAGCGCAAAAGGGCTGTTGGCTACCGGGATGAGCGTCATTGTGTTGTTGTTGTTCCCGTCGATCACCGTCAAGTCGTCCGTGGCTCCGTCGAGGGCATAGATTTTGTTGGTGACCGGATTGACCGCTACAGTGTCAGCATTCACCTGCAATGCCACCGTCTCCGTCTCGTAGTCCGCCCCGTCGATCACCGTCACTGTGTCCGAGGACTGGTTTGCCACATAAATTCGGTTCGTAACCGGGTTCACCGTCATGGACGCAAGGAGTCCACCGTCCCTTTCCACAGTGCTTGTCGAGTGGTCGCACCCGTCGATCACCGTCATCGTGGAGTCGAACGCGTCGCCCACATAGATTGTGTTGGTCGAGGGATTGACTAGCAGGTTCTGGGGAACCGTCGTGGCGACGTTCACGTCAGTCGTCGAATTGTCGCTTCCGTTAATGACGGTCACGTTTCCGTCATTTCTATTGGCCACATAGATCTTGTTGGTCACAGGATTCACCGCCAACTGAACGGGAAAGTCACCCACCGGAACTTCCGTCATCGGACTGTGGGTGCTACCGTCGATCACCGAGACCGTATTGCTATCCCGGTTGACGACATAGATTCTGTTGGTCACCGGGTTTACTGCCAACTTTACGGGTGATTGTCCGACCGGTATGCCGACCTCGAGGATGTCCGTAAAACCGTTTACAACGAAGACCACGTCGTTGGCTAATATAAAGTAAATTTTGTTAGTGAGTGGGTTTACGGCCACAGCCTGGGAAGGAGCGGAAAAGAAAACGGATGCCGTCGAGTGGCTGTCGTTGCCGTCGATGACCGTCATGTCTGAATCATTGCTGTTGGCGACATAGATCTTGTTCGTCACCGGGTTGATCGCCAACCCAGCGGGCTGAGAGCCGACTGTCACTGTGGTCTCTACGCTGTTATTGTTACCATTGATCACCGTCACGCTGTCGCTGGAGAAGTTAGCCACGTAGATCTTGTTCGTGATGGAGTTCACCGCAACGACCAAGGGAGCCGTCCCGACGGTCACCGTGGCCTCCACCGTGTTGCTGCTCCCGTCCATGACCGTCACCGTGCCGTCGTTCAGGTTGGTAATATAGATCTTGTTGGTGACCGGGTTCAACGCCGCCGCAAACGGTCTGTCTCCGACCGGGACCGTGGAGTTGGCCCGGGCGCGTGACGCAAAGAGGCCGAAGGCTACAATGACCATGATTCCCACCAGGAACCCGATCCTTCTTTTTGTTCCCTCGTTTCTCAAGCTTCTCATTCTCTGGCCCTTGCTACGTCTCATGTCGATCTCCTCGCCTTCGCTCGCGTAGGGCGAGCTTCGGCGCGCTTCGCCCGCCTCTCGTTGCGGACAGGGTTTTATCCTACGTTCGTTTCGTTTTCTGGATTTCGTGGAGGCTTGCCTGTCGTAGCCCCCGCGCGAAGTCCGCCGTAGCCCAGAAGGGCGTAGGCGGACAAAGAACGACGTTTCGGGGAGAAACGACCGGAAAAGGATGGAATAAACTTTGCTCGATCTATTAAGATGATGCTCGGTAATGGTTTAGGTCAGAATGGCAACTACAGGATCGACGTGGACAGACCCGGGCCAGAAGACGTGACGCTTCTCCTCAAGCGGGAGACAGTGAGGCCGCCGCCTCCCTGATGCCGCTGGTCTATGGCGAGCTCAAAGCACTCGCCGGCTTCTTCTTCTCTTCCCAGCCGGCAAGCCACACTCTTCAGCCAACGGCCCTCGTCCATGAGGCGTGGATCAAGATCGGAGGGGGAGAAGGACTCGGCAAGGTCTCGAACCGCCGGCACTTTTTTGCTCTTGCGAGCCGGGCCATGAGAGAACGAGAGAAGAGCAGAAAGGAAAAAGAAGAAGGATTGGAAACTGACGATTGAAATTTGATGAGGAAGAGTAACCGGGTGTAGAGGACACCATCGATTCGATACCGGATTTGAACCCGATCAGTGAAGAAAAGGCCGAGCTTGGAACGGGGATCGGGACTTGGAGGAGCCCGGCATTCCATGTCCACCCGGACAATCGGGCTTGCCAGGATCCATCCTCCTGCCACAATGGTTGTCATGACAAACCAAGGGCCAATACTCGTCAGAATCTGCCTCTGTCTTTTTTTCTCTTTGATCACCTTGATCGGGACGGTCACTGCGCAGCAGAGCCTGCCTGAAGAATCCCCGGTCCTCGTTGATCCCCCGGAGTTCCCGCTCCTCAAAGTTGGCGCGACTATCGAGGGGGAGATCACTCAGGATGATCGGATTGTGGAGACCGAGATCCTGAAGAATAGCTACGCCCAGGCGCCAACCAGAGGAAAGACCTTCTCGCTCCAGGTGCTCGAGCCCGGCTCTTACCACATCGATCTGAAGTCCTACTTCTTCGATGCCTACCTCGTTCTGAGGGATGCTCGCGGCACGGCGCTCGCCGAGGACGATGACGGGCTCGTAGCAACTCACGCGCAGGTCTTTTATGAGTTCGAGGTGGGGGGGAGCTACCGGATTGAGGTGGGTGCCCTTCACGGGGGGACGGGACCCTTCGAGGTCGTGTTGGCGAAGGGACGCCGAAAAGAACTTTCACCGATCGAGAAGTCTCGCCTCGACATCGCGGACGCTCGAGAGGCCGTTCGAAGGTTGGAGGCTGTGCGAGGCCCCGACCACCCGGATTTGGCGCGGTCGTTGAACAACCTGGGCAAACTCCTTTTCGCCCAGGGTCGGTATGAAGAGGTGCGTCCCGTTCTTGAGAGAGCGCTCGGAATCCGGGAGGAGGCTTGCGGCCCCGACCACCCGGATGTGGCGACATCGCTGAACAACTTGGCGGCTGTCCACAAGGCCCAGGGTCGTTATGAAGGAGCGCGTCCCCTTTACGAGAGATCGCTCGGAATCCGGGAGAAGGTGCACGGCCCTGACCACCCGGATGTCGCGACTTCGGTGGACAACCTGGCGACCCTCCACTACGCTCAGGGTCGTTATGAAGAGGCGCTCCCCCTTTTTGAGAGAGCGCTCGGAATCCGGCAGAAGTCACTTGGCCCCGATCACCCAAATGTGGCCATGTCGCTGAACAACCTGGCGGCTTTCTACTACGCCCAGGGTCGGTATGAAGAGGCGCTTCCCCTTTTCGAGAGGTCGCTTGGAATCTGCGAGAAGGCATTTGGCCCGGACCACCCGCGTGTGGCGGCATCGTTGAACAACCTGGGTCGTATCCACAAGACCCAGGGTCAGTATGAAGAGGCACGTCCCCATTACGAGAGGTCGCTCAAAGTGAGTGAGAAGGCTTTTGGTTCGGAGCATCCAGATGTGGCTCGGGCGCTGAACAGCTTGGCGGTTCTCCTCTACACCCAGGGACTCTTTTCCGAGGCGCGTCCCCTTTACGAAAGATCGCTCAAAATCCGAGAGAAATCACTCGGCCCCGATCACCCCCTTGTGGCGGAGTCGCTGAACAACCTGGCGACACTACACATGGACCAGGGTCGATATTCCGAGGCGCGTCCTCTCCTGGAGAAGTCGCTCGGAATCGAGGAGAAGGCTCTTGGTTCCGACCACTCGGATGTGGCCACGTCGCTTCACAACCTGGCGGTTCTATTCTACGTCCAGGGTCTTTTTTCCGAGGCGCGTCCCCTCTACGAGAGATCGCTCAAAATCCGAGAGAAATC
>JAJDCM010000274.1 GCA_029260825.1 Planctomycetota bacterium
GATTTCGCCGAGGACAGCCCTTTCGGCCCAGCTCTGCGTCGCCGAAAAGCACAAGAATCAACAAATTCGAGTCCGTTCCGGCTTCTTGATCTGAACCGAAATGACTTGTCCTCGGCAAAAAGCACTTTATCAACGGACTGCCTAGGGCGCTTTCCCGACAACGACCTTTTGACAATCAGGGCAGCTTCCGGCCACCAGTGAGGATCCTTCCAGAGTCACCGGGAATGGCTCGGTTTCGATGAACGATCGGTCACAGCGTCGGCACGCGAGGGTTACCGGATTCAGTTCCCGCCCGGACGGCTGGGTCTGATCCCGTCCAAGGTAACGGGGTTCCTCTGCTCCGAGCGGATCTTGCTCCGTCGGTTCATGAGTGGCTTCAAGCAACTGGACGGTGGATCGAATCGGGTCGAGCTGAAAACGTGGGTCTTTCGAAAGAACCTCACAGATCGGACGCGGTGGTACCGCATCGGAAAAGAACCTCTGGGCGATGAGGCGCCTCATCAGGAAGAACAGGAGGTGAGGGCCGCCGCCGAGGGAAGCAAGGATTGCGGCTGACTTTTCGGCAAGGTCCCGGTCGCGTTCGTTGGTCAAAGACGGGTCGAGCTTTTCGCTTTCCTCCGCATCCAGAGTGATTCTGGGAACCCAGGGATCGGTAACCTCAATGATGACGCTCATTCCGCTGCGAACCTTCGTTTCATCAAACCAGGTTCCGAGTCCGGAAAGACGCCAGGTTCCTTTTTCGCCATAGGTCATTGGCTCCCGGATTGTCTCCGGGAAGGATGTCGTCGGATTCAGCTGGATCTCCAGGCTGCGGTCTGTGGAGTCGGGATTGAGAAACGCATCGGGACAAAGGAGGCACCGCTCGGCTTCCGTCAGGGCTAGATAGCCGAAAGAGAACTCCTGGGGACCCGGGACGAGTCTGACCCGGTTGTATTCGACAAGTCGAAATACCAGCTCATAACTGTCATCCGGAAGTTTTTCGAGTGCTCCGGGCGCGGCAATCGTTTTCTGCACCTGAAGGAGCGCTTCTTCCTCGGAAAACCCCAGAAACGAGGCAGTGGCGCGAACGAGAAGGTCTTGAGGAAGAGGCCCTCGGGACGCATGGAGGATCTCTTCAAGGAGATCATGCACGTCCGAAGTCGTGTGTTCCGGGTCGGTTGAGTGTTTTTCACCCGTGCCCTGGGCGAGCTTCAGTTTGGGGTCTTTCTCGTTCATGGACCTAGAAGAGTACCTTCCCATTGCCCTGGTTTTTGTTGAAATTCGTAGGTGGGTGGAAAGCCTCCGGTGATCCGGACTGGAACGTGACCCAGGAAGAGGGAGAGATTGATGAAGAGTAGACTGCAAGCGGGGAAAGAGCCGGATGGATTGGCGTTATCACCGCTTGAGGTGATCGAATGAACTCATCCTACCCCTAGCAGCCCGTTGACAAAGTCAGATTTCGCCGAGGGCAGCCCTTTCAGCCCAGCTCTGCGTCGCCGAAAAGCACAAGAATCAACCAATTCGAGTCCGTTCCGGCTCCTTGATCTGAACCGAAATGACTCGCCCTCGTCAAAAAGCACTTTATCAACGGGCTGCTAGAGCCGGAAGCCTGGACAAGGGAGGTTAGCCTCCGTTCCGCTCTTTCCGCATCTGTTTCTGCTGCCAGTTGTAATCCACATTACCCTTGTAGAATTTATCGGGATTCTCGATGGCCCAGATTTGTTTTCGGATGAGGTAGTTCTGAGGGTCGAGTTTGAGGGCCTTGCGGAAGATCTCCATGGCCTTTTTGGGTTTCTTCTCCTCAAGTAACAGGACACCGAGGCGAAAGAGAGGCATCCAGTTATCAGGAGCCAGGGTCGAAGCCTTTTCGAATCCGGTTCGTGCCAGATCCCGATTTCCGGCAACCAGGTGGGCGGTGGCCAGGCGAAGCTGGTTATTCGCGTTCTTGGGATCGGAAAGGCTGAGTTTCCTCAGGTGGTCCAGTGTGGGTCCGGAGGCAACCCGGGGAGGGGCGACCTGCTTTTCGTCAAGAACGTCGAGGATTTGCTGCCGGACATTGTCAGGTCCGGAAATCTTGGACCATCGAAGCATTCCGACCTCGTCGATCATGGCGGCCAGGGGAATTGCTTTTTGGCCGAGGATTTCCCCGGCTATGAGGTTCGTTCGGTCCACCAGTACGGGGAACCTGGCCCTGGCCTTCTCGACGAACGGCTTGGCGACCGAAGCCCCCTGGGCATCCACGGCGATGGAGATGATCTCAAAGTTGCGATCCCGGGTTTCTTCGTAGAATTTCTGCCAGACCGGCAGGTGTTCTCGACACCCTCACCAGGAGGCCCAGCAAACGAGCAGGATCCGTTTGCCGTGAAAATCGGAGAGGCGGACCTGCTTACCATTGAGGTCAGGGAGGGAGAAATCCGGAAACTTCTGACCTTGCCGGGTGAGCATGCTCGATGGAGACGTTTTCTCAAGGTGTTTCCAGGAAACGGAATAGCCGCTTGATGACTCTTCGAAGGTGAGCCCAAGGTTTGATTCGAGCTTATCCATTGCGACATAGAGGCCTTCCTCCTTGGTCGTGCAATCCAGACGGGTCGAGATGCGTACGCATTGCTCTTCCGTGCAAAGAACAATGAAGTTCTCGATCTCCTTGATGACAAGGCCCAGGTGTTCCTGAAGGACAGAGGCGGCGACGAAAGTCCGGTCGTCCTCGGTAAGGAATTGAGAATCGGTGAGTTGCAGCGGCTTTTTCTGCTGTGTCAGGCCGGATTGTCCGAACGCGGCGGCCAGAATGAGGAAGAAGACGAAAGACTTCATGGTGATCTCCGATCCAAGTTTGAGTAGACCCAACTCATACTACGGGCCAAGCAGCCCGTTGAACAAGTCAGATTTCGCCGAGGACAGCCCTTTCAGTCCAGCTAAAATGCCTTGCCCTCGGCAAAAAGCACTTTGTCAACGGGCTGCTAAGATCAGAAACGCGATCAGTTCTTGGAGCTTGAGTCGTTGAAGCGAGGATCCTGCCTCAGCAGCTCGGACGCCCTCCTCAGCCGGGCAATGGCCTCATCGACGGTGGGTTTTTGGGGAGTCGGTGGATTCGTTCCTGCCGGGGGAGCCTGGTTTTGGTGAGAATTGACTCTCTCTTTGTCGCGCCTCCGGGTTGCGTTCTCTTCCTGTCGGCCTGCCAGGAAGACGAAGATCGCGACGACGGCCAGCCAGGGTCGATCTACGAGCGGTCCCAGGATGGCCAACCCCACTGCTAGAATCCTTCCGGCTCGGGCGGCAAGGATGGTCGCATCGAGGTATCCATATCGGGCCACAAGGAGCGCTCTCAGGATGCGGCCTCCGTCCATCGGGAAGGCGGGCAAGAGGTTAAAGAGGCCAAGGAACAGGTTCACCGCGTAGACGGTCCGAAAAAACTCACCGAGAAGGTTCTCCGGGAGAATCAAGAAGATCGGCGAAAGGAGCACCGCCAGGATGAGGTTTGAAGCCGGACCAGCGGCAGCGATGGCGATCTCGCGTCTCGGGTTGGATGGCATCCGTTCCAGGCGGGCCACACCTCCAATCGGGAGAAGCAGGATGTCTTTTACGCCAATTCCAAAGAAACGGGCGGTGAGGCTGTGGGCGAGTTCGTGCATGACCACGAGGGAGAAGGCAGTCGCAACGAGGCAGCCAGCCCAGAGTGCCGCAAGCAGCTTCACCGACAGTCCACCGTCGAGAGCAGTGAAGCCGGAGATCATCACGTAGGCGAGAAGAAGAAGAAAGGACAGATGGAGTCGTATACGGATTCCAAACGCCTTTCCAAGTTCGATTGTCCATCGCATGGAGCTTGGTCCTCCTGCTCCAGTATACCTTTACCCCGTTTTCTCCCCGATCAAACCTGCTTTCGGGCCGAGCTGAGTCCCGTTCGCTGGGGAGCGATTGTCTGTACGTTCGGCAATTTATCCCTTGAACCTAAGGGAGATTAGGATTTATGAAGGATCACGATGTACCGAGCGATGAGGAGCCTGGAGCCGGGCTAGTGGACGTCCGACTTGAACCACTGCTCCTCGCAAACGTCTGCGTAGGTCGCCAGATTGGAAATTGCTGAAGTGAGCTGGATGGGAGTCGCTTCGGAGACGAGATGGGTGTCAACGAGCACCAGGTCATCGCCCTGGATGGCGAAGGCACCGTAGGCGAACTCGGCGTTTTTTCGAAGACACTTGCTTGAGTCGATGGACTCGGAAGGCCCGATAACCGTCCAGAAACGGGCAATGACCTGACCCGCGATGTCGTATCCCTGAGTGACGCAGACGTTTTGCCGCCGATCGTCTTGAACCGGGATGGTAAGAAAAATGCGTTCGTCGCTCGTCTTGCACTGCCAGCCGCACTGAGCGGAGATGGCCTCGAGCTGGGTGCTAAGCATCTTGTCCATGGGGCCTCGTCTTCTCTTTGGGATTCGCCCTCTGGCTGAAAGGGCCTCGCGTTGACACCATCTTACGGCGACGACCCATCCCGAATCAATCCCAAGGCCATTACAGCTTTTGGGTCGTCTTGAAGTGGAGTTTCGCCACTCTCCCCAAACTCTCCCGCCCAAAGGTCCGAACGAAGTCCCTGGCGGCTTGATCTACGTTGGATCCGGCTCCCTTGGGGAGTTCCATGCAGAATTCACTCGAGAGCTCCTGAAGGCTCGCGAGGAATTCCTGTCTGGCGATGATACTTGCCGCGGCAACCGCTACGTTTCGCTCGGCCTTCGTGGCTTGCTGGAGTTGAATATCGACTCCGGAGAGAGTCTTTTTCATCAAGGAAGCGTTGGCAAACTGATCAACCAGAACCCGATCTCCTGTCTGGACGATCTCTCGAATTGCCCTGCCGTGGAGGTCGGCAAGGAGTGGGTTCAAGTTCTGAATCTTGTCATAGACCGGGTTGTAGTCTGCGGGAAGGAGTCTCTGGACCGAGAAGGAGACCCGTTCCCGGAGCGCCGCCCCAAGCGACAGGGCGCGGGGGTCCGAAAGCTTCTTGCTGTCGGCGACTCCAAGCTCGGTGAGTTCCTGAGCGAGTTCAGGATCTATTCGAACGGCGGCGACAACGAGGGGGCCAAAATAATCTCCCTTACCCGTTTCATCCGACCCGACCATCGGTCCTGTTACCTGCATGATCGGGTCGCTTGCAGCGGCCACTGACTTCGCCGGCGGCGTGAGATCTGTGTGACGGGTCAAGAACAGCTCGGGGTCAGGGCCTTGTATGACAAACTTTCCCGATTTGTAGAGGGTTGCCACACAGCCTTCACCCTTGATTCGAAAAACCGAATGAGGTGGCATTCCCCACTCAAAGTTTCCGTGGGAGAATCGTTCACGAAGGTCGGAATGTCGGTGGGTGGGAACGGTCACAACGAGAGTGGTTTGGCTCATGAGTTCCTTTGTCGAAGGTGCTGGGGTCGTTCGCTTTCGTCGATCGTTTTGGAGGTTTCGAGGAGAAGCTCTTTGGCCAGAAGTACATGCTTTTCTGTGGTTCTGGCGTTAGAAACGACGAGGCGAATGGCGAATCTTCCCTTCAGTCGAGTGTGGGAGAGAAAGACCTTGCCGGTGCTGTTCACCGAGGCCATGGCCTTCTCGTTGAGTTGATCAAGATAGTCTTCTTTGTTCTCGCCGTTTTCCGGAAGATCCGGAGGGGTCATGCGGAAGCAAACCGTGCTGAGCGGGACGGGGGCGAGGCGCTCCATCCATGGATTCTGGTCCACTCCGTTGGCAAATTCTTTGGCGATACGAACGTGTTCTCGGATGCGTCTTTGCAGCCCTTCAGCTCCGAAGTACCGAAGGACCATCCACAGCTTCAGGGCTCGAAACTTCCGGCCGAGCTGAACCCCGTAGTTCATGAAGTCGCAGACCTCTTCCTTGTTGTCGCTTGCATCAACCTTGGAGGAGTCCGTGGTGCGCAGGTATTCGGGGATCAGACTGAATGCGTCCTCAAGAAGCGCCCCGTTCCGGCAGTAGAGAACGCTCAGGTGCATGGGAACAAAGAGCCATTTGTGAGGATTCACCACCACGGAATCAGCGAGCTCGATGCCTTCCAGTCGGGCCCGAAGTTCGGGAACGATCGCGGCACTTCCTCCGTAGGCTGCGTCAACGTGAAACCACAACTTCTCCCGCCGGCAAACGGCGCCGATCGCCGCCAGAGGATCGATGCTTGTTGTGGACGTCGTTCCGGCGGTTGCCACCACGCAGAATGGAGTGTGTCCCGCTTTTCGATCGGTGTGGATGGCCTTTTCGAGCTCGGTCACGTCCATACAAAAAGCGTCGTCTTCCGGGATTCTTCGGATGGAATCAAGGCCAAGTCCGAGGAGGATTGCAGCCTTGTCCAGAGAGCTGTGAGTCTGGCTCGATATGTACAGGGTCAGCCGGGGCACGTCCGTTCGCCCGGTTAGCCCCTTCTCTCGAACTAAAAGCCCCGGCACCTGATGTCTTGCGGTGGCGACCGCCAGAAGACTCGAGATGGATGCCGTGTCAGTGATGATTCCAAACCAGTTCCGGGGAAGGTCCATGAGCTGACGAAGCCAGTGAACCACCCGCTCTTCGAGTTCGGTTGCCGAAGGGGATGTGCGCCATAGCATCCCGTTGATGTTGACCGCGGAGGCGATGGCGTCGGCAAGAATTCCCGGGCCCGATCCGGTAATTCCGAAGTATCCCATGAAGGCGGGATGTTGCCAGTGAGTCAGATTGGGTTCGATCGTCTGCTTGTAGTCGGCAAGGATTGCTTCGATGGACTCGGGCTGTTGGGGCGGATGGTCAGGGATTTTTCTTCGCACGTCCCCTGGTTTCGTCTGCGCGAGTACGGGATAGTCTTCAAGGTCCGTGAGGTAGTCGGCGATCAGATCGATGACCTTCTTTCCTGCCTTGCGGAAGCCCTCCGGAGTCATGTCCGAGAGTCCGGTTTGAGAGGGGTCGAGTTCGGGGAGGGTCTCCCCCTGATTGTCATCCGTCATGGTTTCCTCACTCGTAACGATCTCGCCATTCTTCCGCCGGATATTTCTTCTTTGCTTTTTCGAGTTTGTCCCACAGCGTGGACGCGGCGTCTACCCCGAGGACTCCCGTGAGGTTCAGGGCAAGAATCATAACGTCTGCAACTTCCTCCGCGGCGTGAATGAGCTTTTCTTTGTCGAGATTTGCGCTTTCCTCTTCCGTCATCCAGGAAAAGATTTCCATCAACTCACCAGCTTCAACCGCTAGCGCCATGGAGAGGTTCTTGGGGCTGTGGAATTTTTCCCAGTTTCGCTCGGCGACGAATTCTTCGACTCGTCCTTTGAGCTCGCCGAGGGTGGTGCGGTCGTCAGACGCAAGCTTGGTGGGAGCATAGATCTTTTTGGATTCGTCTGGATTCATGGCTTCTTTCCTGTCCATGCTACTACCAGGATGTGGCGGGTTGAGTTCCGAGTCCTGGCCCGAGCAAGAGCGCGTTCATGAGAAGGGTCCTGGGACCGTCGAGGAGGCCCCGGAAAACGGGATCGTCGACGAAGAGAATGATCTGGCCCTTGCCCACTCGTTCCTGGGTGACATAGGCGGTGTGGGCCCAACGTGTTCGTGCCTCGGGCCACAAGAGTCCGGAGAGTCGCAGTTCCTTTTCGCCTGCAAGTGCAACGGGAACCGCTACCGGGGATTTAGCCAGGAGAGCTTTGTCCGTATTGAGCATGACTCCGATGTCCCGGGAGGTTTCGGCGATGCGTTCGATTCGTCCGGAAAGTCCCCGAGGATCTTCGATGGAATCAAGGACGGTGGTCAGGCCAATTGTCAGCCAGTGATCGGTGTCAAGGGTGGCGCGTACGATCGCTCCCCCGGGACGAAACCTTCGCTGGTTCGCATCTTCCTTTTTGCGTTTTTCGTCGGTGAGTTTCTTTGGCTTTTCTTTGCCTTCCGATTTATCCGGCGCATCGGCCTTTTCCGCCGGTTCTTTCGGTGAAGCTGAGCTGGGCCCTCGAGTCCAGAGATCGGTGAAATCGATCTTGGGGTTGCGCGCTTCGACTTGTCGTTTGCGGTCCTCGGCGTATGCGTCCAGCTGATCGAGCACGTCCCGCTTCAGCCGCGAAGAACCGAATCCAGATCCCGAGTTTGCGAAAAGAGAGACGGTGTTGCCGATGGCGATGAGAGTGCCTCCTCGCCTGATCCAGCTCGAGAGGCGCTCTTTTCCGCTGGATCCGAGAAGATCATCGAGGCTCCGAACCCGGGCGGATGGAATGAGTAATGTGTTATATTTTTCGAGATCTAGCTGGCCTCGGTTGTTCCCGAGGAGGGTTGTCACTCGCATGCCGAGTTCATGATCAAGGAAGTGCCAGAGGGCCCCGTAGCCCGTGGTGGAAACCCTGGGGCCGCTCAGCAAGGCAACTCGCGGATTCGTAAGGCTGTTGAAATGTCGGCCGCCAAGATCCGGTCCCCGTTCGGCGAATCCGGTCGATGTTCCCTTGAACCTCACGTTTTCCTTTTCTGCAATTCTGACGAGGAGATCAAGCAGGTTCTTCGGGTTTCCAAGTGCCGGAATGAAGAGAGTGCCGCGGGGGAAGGTTTCGCCCTCGACGCGAAAAGGTCTCGTGGAGGCCTGGACCCGTAGCTCCTGATCAAAGAGGGCAAGGAGTGCTCGGTAGGTAGATTCTCCGGTAAGGGGAAGAAGATAACCCTGGCTTGCGTTCGTTCCGCTCACGCGCCCTTTCGGGAGGGTCGCTTTGGCCACAGGAGCGGTCTTGACTTCGAGGTCTTCGGTCGTCCAGTAGGCCTCCACCCGATGGAGCAACGGAAGAGACCACGAGGTGATGTCGTACAGCCCTGAGCCTTCCCCGTTCAGAATGCCGCGCCGCTCTTGAGTGACGTAGGCATCGGTCATTCGTGGATCAAACCCGAGGATGGCCCGAGCCATGGCACCTCGAGGTTGCTTGAGAGAAACAACATAGGACCCGGCAGGTAGGGAGAGACTTTCGTGGGACTCTCCCAGAGCACCATGGAGGTTTGCAATCTCTCCGTTTTCTGTGGTCCGTTGAACCTCGAGGCCCTGGAGAATCAGAGTATTCACGAGTTTCTCGGCGCGACCGCTTGAATCGGATAAGAGAAGATATGCGGTTGCGTCGTCTTCCGGAGTTTCGCGAGGTTTTCCAATGGTGGACATGCGGGTGCCGGCAGTTCCTCCCTGGCGCGAGGAAACGAAGTCGGAGAGGATCGCTCGTCGGTTGTTTTTCACCGTGGTCAAGTTGGCCATGGAGCTCACGAACTGATGATGCACCGCTTCGCGATAGGTTAAAAGAGTTCCATCCGATCGCTTTACGAGGGATCCGTTCACGCCGGCTTGCTCGTACAACATGCCGATAGAACCGGAGAGAGCCGCGAACGCGTCGGTATAACCCGGGTACCAGTTGTCTGCCCATTCGCGGGTGTAGTAGGGCCAACCGTATTGATCAAAGGCCCGACCCTGTTCGTTTGCGAGAAGGTTCATCCACTTCAAAAGAGACCGGGGGAAATGGGCGTTGAAGGGTTCTCGAGGTGGAGAAAAGAGATAGGTGTCAAGGGCTCCCATCTCATGTGCATCCACCACAAGTTGTGGGTTCCATCGGGCAAAAACCGCGATTCGTCCCCGACTCTCCGGCTGGGTGGCTCCAAGGTAGTCCCGGTTGAGATCAAACAAGTAGTGGTTCCCGCGTCCGTAGGGCCAAAAGCCCCGATGCTGAAGGCTCTGCACATCCGGATTGGGAACCCTTCCCTGAACTTGTTCCATCTGGGCAAGGTAGCGCTCTCGCCCGTCCGGGTTCTGGAGCGGGTCGATGAGGACAACCGTTTCTTCGAGGAGTTTGTGGACCGAATTGTCTTCGCTTGCCACCAGATGGTAGGCGAGGAAGAATGCCGCATCGGTGCCGGAAATCTCGTCGCCGTGAATGGTGTACCCCATCCAGGCCACAACGGGAGAGGAGTCGATGAGTTTGTCGAGTTCCTCTTTCTTGACACCCCGGGGATCTCCGAGCTTTTCATTGTTTTTTCGGATGGAATCCAGCTGTGCCATGTTTTCGGAAGAGCTGACGATGAACAGAAGGAGATCTCTTCCTTCATGGGTTTTTCCGTATGCCCTGAGGCTTGCCCGATCCGAGTGACGGGCCAGAATTTCGAAATAGCCTTCGACCTGATGATGACGCACGGGTCGAGTGCCCAGGGCAAACCCAAGAAACTCGCCGGGGGTGGGTACCTTTCCGTCGTATCGGGCGTCGGGAACGAACGGTATGGGTTTGGTTTCATCTGGGCCCGCAAGGCATGGGTTTCCAAGGCTCAGGGTCAGAACGATGTTGAGAGAAAGGATGAAAGAAAGAGCGGGAAGGGAACGGTTGCAGCGTGGATGGGAAGAGCGATTCAACATCAGGCAATTCTCTTTCGGGGGGCAATTTGCTGATTGCTTCCTGGAAAACGTTTCCGAGGATTCTTGCCTACGAGCCGAGGGCCGCATCAGGCTTGAGGATCCTACCGAGGGGAATCCTGCGCGTCAAATGGGGTTTCGTCGGGAGCCCTCGGGAGAAACTCCCTGACAATCCAGGTGGAGGACGAAGAAAGCCAGTGTAGGATGGCTATTTGTCCCCGGTGTCTTTTTGCAGCGTTCAGGAGGCTTTGACTTGCTCGCAATGATGGGTTCGATCACCGCGGTCTCAATTGGACTTCTCGCAAGTGTGATTTACTCGATTTGCGTCCATGAGGCTGCGCATGCCTACACCGCGTCGGCTCTGGGCGACCCGACACCTCGGCGACTGGGCCGGTGCACGTTGAATCCCATCCCTCATATCCGGGCGACCCCGTTTGCCACCCTTTTCTTGCCTTTGATCTCCTGGGGTTTGTCCGGAGGTTCGATGGTGTTCGGGGGCGGTGCGTGTCCGGTGGATGTGCGGAACCTGAAGAACCCGCGACGAGATGACATCCTTGTTTCTGCCGCTGGGCCTCTCTCCAACCTTCTTCTCTGTGTGCTCGGTACGATCCTCATCTTGATCCCTGGTCTGTTTCCTCAGGGAAAGGTCGGGTTCGTACTCTTGCTCATGTTTTCCAAGATGAACCTGATCCTCTTCTGTTTCAACCTGCTCCCGGCTCCGCCCCTGGATGGCTCCCGCATCCTCCTGGCGATTGCTCCCGAGTCCGAGCGTTTCTTCCGGAGCATCATGAGCTATGGGGAGTACATTCCGATCGTAGCCGCCATGGTCATCTTCCGCTATCTTGCAGCGCCCCTGCTGAATAGCTACGACATCCTGGTAGGAACGATCTACAATGCGATCCGCATGTGATCGGTGATTTGATCCATCAAGCTTTGCCTGTACCCAGGTCTTCATCGAGGAATTCTCGAAAGCGATGGAATCCCTCGGCTCCGTCTTTTCCAGAACTCCAGTAGACTTTCCCCATGTAATCAAGGGCTTCAGCGTACTGCTCGAAATGATGGGAGAGATCCTCGTAAACCTGTCGTCGTTTGTCTGTCCCACCCTCGGTTGAATCCGCGAGCTTTCGATAGGCCCGTTCCCCTTCCCCCAGATAGAGCGATAGATAGCCACCTCGATCGAGGTGATTCCTGAAGAGTCCGGAGAGGAAGAGAGCGAGTTCTCCAAGATGACGCTGGTAAGACGATTCTTCTGCTTGATCCCACGGGATTGGACTTTCAAGAGGTGAGGGTTCTTTCCCTCCATCCTTCACCTTCGGGGGATCCGGGCTTTCTTTGGCCAGCAAGATGCTCCGGGGAGACTTGAGGTTCCGTGCATCTTCATCTGACTCAGGATGTGGAGGTCTTGCCAAGGTGCTCTGGTTGTGGGCGAGCAGCGTGTCGGCGAGTTGATAGAGAGTTTGTCCATCGATGTCCTGGAAGCGATAGAGAGTATCGGTCCGGGTGCAGCGAACCAGCACATCGGAAAGATAGGGGCCAGATGGCATGTAGGGAACCATGAGATCTTCAAAGGACCTCTTGATGAACCAGTTGATGAAGCGATCGAGATCGTTCGATTTGACGGCGTGAATCATGGAAGTCACCGGTGGCCCGACCAGCCTGGAGGACGAAAAGGGAGGGCTCTCATTCCTTTAGGCCCACATGTTTCCCCAACCTACGGACTCTTGTGCTGAAGAGAATATTATACCGTATTTGGAGGGGAATCGCCCCTATGTCGTTGGGGCCGTTGGGCTTCTGGTCGCCCTGTCCGCGCCGGTTAGCTGAGCACCGAGTGCTTCTTGCCGATTTTGGTGAACGCTTCGATGGCTCGGTCCAGATGCTCTTGTTCGTGGGCAGCGGAGATCTGCACCCGAATTCGAGCCTGTCCACGGGGGACAACAGGAAAGCTGAAGCCGATGACATAGATGCCCTCGTCAAGAAGGTCTCTAGCAAAGTCCTGGGCTAGCTTGGCGTCGTTTTCGAACTTGCCGAACATGATGGGAACGATGGGATGTTCTCCGGGAGTGATGTCGAATCCGGCGTCTGTCATGTTCTTTCGGAAATAGAGCATGCTCGATTCCAGTCGATCCCGAAGCTCGGTACTTTCCGAGAGTAGGTCGATGGCTGCAAGGGTCGCTCCGGCGATTGCTGGAGCAAGGGTGTTGGAGAAGAGATAGGGTCGGCTCTTTTGACGGAGCCATTCGATGAGTTCCTTGCGTCCGGAGGTGCAGCCTCCTGATGCGCCACCAAGCGCCTTGCCGAATGTGGTGGTGATCAGATCGATCTGTCCCATGACGTCCCGGTATTCGTGGGTTCCTCTCCCGGTTTTTCCCAGGAAGCCGGTGGCATGGCAGTCGTCGATGACGACCAGGGAATCATGTTTTGTCGCCAGCGCGCAAATCTCGGGTAGCTTGGCAATATCTCCATCCATCGAGAAGACGCCATCGGTGCAGAACATTCGATAGCGAGCCGATCGAGCGTCTGGATCCTGGAGTTTCTGTTCGAGGTCTTGCATGTCACCGTGCTGGACGATGAAACGTTTTGCCTTGCAAAGTCGGACCCCATCGATGATGGAAGCGTGATTCAGACTGTCGGTGAGAAGAGCGCATTCTTTGTCGAGGAAGGGTTCAAATACGCCGCCGTTGGCATCGAAGCAAGCTGCATAGAGAATCGTGTCTTCTGTGCCGAGAAACTGGGATACCTTCTCTTCCAGTTCCTTGTGGAGGCGTTGGGTGCCGCAAATGAATCGCACCGAACTCAGCCCATAGCCCCACTCGTCCAGGGCGGCTCGCGCGCCTTCGATTACCTTGGGATGATTGGAAAGACCGAGGTAGTTGTTGGCGCAGAAATTGAGAACGCTCTTTCCGCCCACCTGGATTTTGGCCCCTTGAGGGCTTTCGATCACCCGCTCTTCTTTGTAAAGGCCAGCTGCGCGTAGAGAGGCGAGTTCGCCCTGGAGATCGTCCTTGATCTTGCCGTACATGCTTCTTCCCTTGCTACGGTTAAACTTCGGTGACGACAGGCTTCCCCATCCGGTGAGAAGCCTCTTCATACTCCTTCACATCGGGAAAGAGGACGATCTTGGCCGACTGCCTGGGCTGTTCGAGCATCATCTCGAAGCCGTGCTTGAAGTCTTCAAGTTTGGAGAGGTGGCTGAGTGCAGGGGTGATGTCGAGACGACCGGATAGGAGCAAGTTCTCCATGCGATACCAGGTGTCGAACATTTTGCGCCCGTTGATGCCGTGGATCTGGGCTCCCTTGAAGACGATTGCGTTGTTGTAGTCGATCGCCGTCTCGGTCTGGTGAGAAACCCCGAACGCGGAAAAGCGGCCACCCTTACGCAGCATTCCGAATCCTTCTTGAATGGCCTGGGCGACGCCGGCCATTTCCAGAACGATGTCGACGCCGAACCCTCGGGTGTGATCTTTCACGAACGCGATTCGATCCGTCTCCTGATCGTCCGCATTCAGGATGTGGTCGGCGCCAAGCTTCTTTCCCAGGTCGAGGGTGTAGTCCCATCGGCCCACGAGAAAGATCTTGGTGACGCCGCAAGCACGGGCAACCGCGGTGGCGAAGAGCCCGATAGGCCCATCGCCGACGATCGCCATGGTTTTTCCGGCGACATCGTTGTCTTCACCCAGTGTTGCGTAAACGGCATTACCCAGGGGCTCCATCACCGAGCCAACCTCGGGTGGAATGGACGAATCGAGTTTCCAGCAGACGATCTCCGGGACCGCGACGAATTCGGCAAAGGTGCCGTTTCGGTCGACACCCATGATCTTCATGTTCTCACCGATGTGAGCCTGGCCGATTCTCGTCTGGAGATCTGCGGGATCCGGAATATGAGTTTCGATGGAAACGAAGTCACCGACCTTGAGGGTCTTGACCTGCCGACCGCATTCAACGATCTCGCCGCAAGCTTCGTGACCCATGGTCTGGGGGAGATTGTGGGCCCCGATCCGGTTTTGAGACCAGGTGTCCCAGTTGTAAATATGTACGTCGGTCCCGCAGATGGACGACGCCCGCACACGGATCAACACTTCGTCTTCGCGGATTGCGGGGACGTTTTGATCGGTGAGGAGGGCCCCCACCGTAGGCTCCGTCTTGACGACGGCTTTCATCTGCTGAGCCATGGAAATTCCTAGCCGAGACCGTGTGTAACTCAAGCGGGGCGGATAGCTTGCCTCCCCGACTAACGTGGGTGAATTCTAGCCCCAAATCCTGAAAATTGCTCGAGCAAAACCCGGGACGGGGTTCACCGCTCGGTTAGGGCAGTCGGGCGTTTCCCTGGGTTCCCCGGAAATGGAGCTGGTGGCCAGCAGTGAAGTCGGATCGTACAGCCTGCATGAAGACTCCGAGGATGGGTGGGCCCTCCGGGTCGTTCACCGGGGATCCTCCACTGGTCAGGGTGCGGGTGCCATCGATCTGAACCCAACCGGTCTGGCGAGCGAATTCGTCTGGATCTCCTCCGAGATTCCGGGCGATACCGCTGATATCCGAGAGGGGAGAGGACTGCCAGCAAGTGAACCGGAAGGATCGGGAGAATCGATCTTCCTGGTTGTTGAAGAAGAAAAACCCTAGCTCCGCCTGGCGTCCGGTTCCAGCTGTGGTCATCAGAATGAGCCGGTTGTCAAAAAAGCCCGCCTCCTCCTCGAAGAAGTTGTCTACGTAAAGGACGTCCGGAAAGAAATCGTACATGTCACCGTCAAAAAGGGCTTCGCTGAACCCGATTTCGTTATTCCCGCAAGGAGTCTGGGTGGTGGCATCGTTGTTCGGGTCACCCTGGAAAGCGTAGGGGATATAGGACCACATGATGTCGATGGCCGAGTTTGCCACGTAGGCAGATCCGATCAGGAAGTCGAAATCGACGGGACTTCCGTTGGCGGGGTCGAGGGCCTGAACCATGAGAAACCCGAGCTCTCCCTCCGGATTGTGGTCGGAGACGAGAACGGTCAGGGTATCCCCGGGGGTGAGAGATTCGATGCGATCAAACTCTCGCCAGTTGGGTGTTCCCTGGTCGATCTCGTCTTGCCTGGCGCCGAAATACACGTAGTGGAGCCGGATTTCACCCTCTTGCTTGCTGTTGTCCCCGGAACACCGTCGGGTGCTGGTGTTTGTGTTGGTGACCGAAATCACTGTGGATGAGCTCGGCTGGGAGTCAAAAAGGGGAAAAATGAGGACCGAACCAGCTTCGCCGCTGCAGGGCTGAGCGCTTGTCGTC
>JAJDCM010000275.1 GCA_029260825.1 Planctomycetota bacterium
ATATCTACCGGCTGCACGTTCCAACTCGAGAAGTACGGCGTCTTACTTTTGGTGAGTTCACGCCGAACACCGGCGCGGGGAACTGGGATGAATCCAACCCCTTGGACCCTTCATCCGAGTTCAATCGTCTGGGCTACGGGATCTTGAACCTGGGGCCGTGTCCGCTTCCCGGCGGGAAGATCATCTTTACGAGCAATCGAAACGGATTCGAGCCCCCAAAGCCCTACACTTTTCCAACCCTTCAGCTCTTCGTGATGGACGAAGACGGAACAAACGTGACTCCGATCTCCCCCATGACGATCGGAAGCGCTCTCCATCCGACGATCCTCGCGGATGGAAGAGTCATGTTCTCAAGCTACGAGAGCCAGGGGCTTCGGGATCAACGGCTGTGGGGCATCTGGACGATTCTGCCCGATGGAAGGGACTGGGCGCCTCTGGTCAGTGCGTTCAAGCAACCTTCCGCGTTTCACTTCATGACCCAGCTGAGCGATTCGGACATCGTGGTCGAACACTATTACAACCTGAACAACAACGGGTTTGGAACTTACTCGCGTCTACCGGCCAAGCCTCCTCAAGGGGAGCCGCCGTTCCACAGTCCGTTTCCTCACCTGAATCCTCCTCAGGAAAGGACGATCAGCTCGGGGACGGTGTATCCCTATCGCATGGCGTTTACGCCCAAGGGGATGACCTCTCTCACTCCGGCGACCCATGGTGAGGATAATGCAGCACCGTCAAATGGGGGGAAGTTCACCCATCCGTCCGCCGGCCCAGGGAACGACCTTCTCACCGCCTGGACGGGTGGTCCGGCGAATGACCTCAACCGTCCGACCCGGATTCCCTTTTACGATAGTGGGCTGTATCTGATTCCAAACGGTCAACAGGTCTGGAGTCGGGATGATCTGGTTCTCATCAAGAACGATCCGAACTATAACGAGGCCTGGCCAAGAGCCCTTGTTCCCTATCGGTCGGTTCACGGGATTGACGAGCCAAGAGAGGTTCCCTGGCTTCCCAATGACGGAACCCTCCACCCGGAACTTCCTGCTGGAACCCCTTACGGTTTGATCGGAACGAGCAGTTTCTACAAGCGTGACACCTTTCCTGGTGAGGGATCCTCGGCCTATGGCGGGCTGGATGTGTTCAACACTTCATCGAACAACCATAGCAGCAACTGGCTCTGGCAGGGGGCCGATGCCGGCCGCTATGGGGATGAGGACATCTGGGCGGTCCGGATTGTTGGTTTGGAGCCGAATACCCACCGATCCTACGGTCCGAACTCTGGCCGGAAATTCTACAACCACGCCAACGAGAGGCATCGCATTCTTGGAGAGATTCCGCTTCGTAAGGAAGATATCCAGGGACGGACGATCTTTGATTCGGAAGGGAATCCGGATACGAGTTTCCTGGCGAAGATTCCCGCGGACACACCGTTTACCTTTCAGACTCTTGATCGGAACGGAATGGTGTTGAACATGTCCCAGACCTGGCATCAGGTTCGCCCCGGCGAAGTGCGGGTGAACTGCGGAGGGTGTCACGCGCACAGCCAGGAGGGATTGGCATTTGCCGGTACCGCGGCGTCACTTCCCAATTACTCGATTGCTGATCTTCTGGAGGAGACCCCTCTGGTCACCGAGGAACAGGGGGAACCGGCCGTTCGAGTCCTTTCTGATCCTCTGGTCGATATCGAGTTCTACCGGGATATTCGCCCCATCCTCTCAAGAAGCTGTGTTCCGTGCCACACCGCCTCCGACTCCAATCCTCCGGGGAGTCTTGTTCTGGATGATCGTTCCCTCTTCGAGGATCTCCCGGCGGACTACCGACGGCTGGCTGAGGACCCCTCCGCCATCTTTGGCTATCCACCCGTGATTCACAATCGCCGGTGGCGTCAAACGAACGCGAGTCGTTATGTGCGCAAGTTCCAGAGTCGACGAAGTCTTCTCGTCTGGAAGATCTTCGGACGAAGGCTGGACGGTTGGAGCAACGACTCACATCCGACCGAGTCGGTGCCGGGTGATGCAACGACATTGCCGGAGGGCGCGGATGCGAACCTGGCAGATCTGGATTTCACCGGTACCATCATGCCCCCACCGGGGAGTGGTGTTCCGCCGCTTTCTCACGATGAGAAGCTCACCATTGCCCGCTGGATTGATCTTGGTGCCCCGATCAATACCGGGGAAACGACGGGAGGGGCCGAGTTCGGATGGTTCCTGGATGATCAACGCCCGACGTTGGTCGTCAGTATCCCTCGTCCGGGATACAACCCGGATCCGGTTTCCACCCTTCGGATCGGAGCGGTGGATGCAAACTCGGGAATCGACTCCGCAACCTTCTCGGTCATAGCTGATTTTCAGGTTGGCGGCCGAGCTCCGGGAACCGAACTTGCCGACCTTCTTGTCGCCACCGGGCAACCCGGTATTTTTGAGATCAGCGTGGGAGGTTTCGTCCCTCCCCTTGAGCGAGCAAGAATCCTGGTGGAAGTTCGCGATCACCAGGGCAACGTCACAAGAGTCAGACGTGTCTTCGGTACGGTCGACCTTCCTGAATAATGCGACCTGGCGAACTATTTTGGGGCTTCCGACTTTCGTGTGGGCAGAAACGCCCATGAGAATGCCCAGAGGGAGGAAGGGCATAAGACGGTCTGCTCCCTCTCCCCCCAGATCTGAGCATGATTTGGGGGCGCCCCCCTCAGGGCATGAGGGGGCTCGCAAGGCTTTCAGGTTATTGTTTCTCTTGTTGAACATGTTGAACCAATCTGCATTGATGTGGTTTCGTAATCGGGTTGGATTCTCTGGCCCCGAAGATTGAAGAACATGGGACTACCAGCATCTCCTTTGACGGTGAGGAAGCCTTCATGGACATGGCTGTGGCAAGTCGCGCAGAGGGAAATGAGATTTGACAGAGTGGTTCGTCCTCCCTTTCCCCGGAAATGAATGTGGTGAGCATTGAGACTCCTTGTTCGACCACAACACTTGCATCGATTGCTGTCTCGAGCGAGAACTCGGTCTCTCATCCACTCTGGGGTTGCTCGGTCGATCTCACGTTCCCACTCTTTGACTTGTGTTTCCTCGGTAAGGTCGATGACCTCTGCGTCACAGAGAATTTCAGCCAAGGCAAGATCCTTCAAGTTGCACTCCATGGCTTTTTTGATCCAAGCTTTCTCGGTGGCAGATTCCGCAGCGCGGACTAGCAGGCATTCATCATGAAGGTCGGGGCGAAGTTGTTCCAGGTCGTTTCTGACAAGGAGTCTAGGTGATTTCGACCGGAGGCGTGCTTGTAGACACGTCGAGGATCGAAATTGCCGTAACGACGCTGTTCAGAAGCGGCCTGGGGCGACTTCGGTCGACCTTCATGATGAATGCCTGCTAAGAGCCTTACCTGAGACCAGGAAAGCTCACCCTTCCAGAACCGATGATCGATCTCCGTG
>JAJDCM010000276.1 GCA_029260825.1 Planctomycetota bacterium
ATGCCTGTTCCGGCAGAAGACCTTTGACCCTCAGCCTCGTTTCGATCCACGGGGCCATGGTTACGGTTCGATCTTCGGCCTCTTTCCATCCAGAGAGTCGAAGTCGCTGAGCCCCGTTACCTCCTTTTCCGTAGATCGTCAACACCGCTCCCTCCTCCGGTCCGGGAATCGTGATGATCCCTTGGTCGTTCGTGGCTCTCCCGGTTCTTTTGGCTGGCCAGGAATCAAGCTCGACCCAAACGACTCGCTGGTAGATATCACGTCCGGCTCGGGGTTCACCAGACGGATCAAGAACCTGAAGGTTCAATAAGGGCGCCGGCTGAAGGAACACGGTTCCCAGATCCGTGATCTCATTCGATAGGACCTCGAAGGTGATTTCGTCGGACGGATCAAATCCCCAGGCCGTGAGTGTGCCGGTTTGTTCACCCACTGGAGTCGTGGCTGAGTAATAGGTGGAATCCAGTTCAACCTTGCGCCTGAACCGGATGATTTGCTTTCCATTCGCTGAAAGATGGAGATCTTCCGAGATCGCCTCCTGGGTCTTGGCGTTTATCGCTCGGACTTGCAACGTTCCCTCTGGTCTTTTGGAAGGTGGGCGATCATGTGGAGTTCGAGGATCCGGAGCGGTGGGTTCTGTAGCAACCAGTGTGTCTGACTCAGGGTCTTCGCCAGGGATCGTAATCTCATGAACTTGCTGGCCCACCGGGTAGGGGCCCATCCATTCGATTTGTTTGAATCTGCCGTTGTATCTGCGCACGGCGACGAAGTATGGTCCCTTGGTCGAGACCATGAGCTCACACGAGGTCGGCTTCGACGAATCTATAAAGACATACTTTACTGCTCCGAGACCGCAGCAAGGGATGCCCTCGCCGATTTCCCATTTGGGTCGCCCGAGACACGCATGCACCTGGTGACCGCTCGCGGAATCCTTGCCGGTCGGGATGAAACTCAATCTCAGAGGGTAAGACAGCACTTCCTCGATCTCAAAACGGAATCGACTCCCGGAGATGGGAGTTTCCTCCAGAATGATTGGTTTGCACCTGTATCCCACCATCTTGATGTTGAGCGAACGCAGAGACGGAACTTCCTCGGGGGAGAACCGGGAAAACCACGATTCAGCCCCATCGTGGAGGAGCAGAACCTCGAGGGTTGATCCGTCCCGGCGCTCGGCCGAGAATCTCCTTCCCTCGCCCTGCTGACTTTGAAAAAGAGATTGTCCCGAAGCGCGGAGAGTCTTCATGTTTGCATTGAGTTCCTCCTCCGTTACCCGGCGTCCGTTTTCAAACAGCTCGGCATGAAGAATGACCTGAGGCTTGAGCTCGATCAGGATGTCGTCAACTCGCTCACCGGCTTTCCATCTGGGAAGGGGAGCGCTGGCTTCGTTTCCGTCCGAGGTCATTGCGAAAACATCCTGAGTGCCCGAGGATGCATGGAGTGCGAATCGCCCGTCTTCGTCCGTCAAGACATCGCTGTTTTCATACTTCACCCAGAACCAACTCCATTTCCTCCTGAGTGTGGTGACGAGTGCTCCGGGAACCGGACTTCCAGTCCCGTCCACAACCTGTCCACGGAGGCTCATGGCCCGTCGGATGATGATGTCTCCCACATCGATCAGCTCGCCGTCATCGACTGCTACGTGTTTCTCCTCGGACATCCCTTGAGTTTGAAAGCGAAGGTTCACCGAGAGCCAGCTCTCCGGCCTTTCTTCTCCGTTGACGATCCAGGTATTTCGGGGACGGCTCCTCACGTGCTTGATGAGGAAAGATCCGTCGGCTTTCGAGATGCTGACGAGTTCCTTTGTATGCTGATAAACGTTCGTGGGTCCTGTCAGGCGGAACTTGAGTGTGTTCTTGAGAAAGACCTCGGCGTCGGGTACGGGATCTCCGAGATCGTCCACGATCCGTCCCTTGATCGTGCCGCCTCGTCGGACTCGAATCACAAGGTCTCTGGATTCTTCTCTGGCCAACCACACCGCCGTGACCGTCGAGCAGAATGGCGGAGCTCTTTCCGTTTGAAAAAGGATGGTGTCTTCAGGGAGGCGTGTAACCTGGATCTGACCTTTGTCATCGCTTCGTCCCCGACCCAGGAAATGTTCTCGCGGTCTCTCGCTGTAAACAACGAAGCCGAGGTTGGGGACAGGTTCATCGGTCCAATCGTCGATAAAGCTCACCGAGATCTTTCCGGATCCAGACCACTCTTCTTCGGGCCCTTCGAAGAAGGAGGAGGGGAGCGCTTTTTTGTTTTCTTTCTCTACCTCCTCGATCGTCTTTTCCGGGTCGGATGAGTCCATCTGCTGGCCGGTTCTTGGAGCCGGATGTTCAATCTTTGATTCGGAAGGAGAACTTTCCGTCGGATCTGATCCGATGCCCCCGGAGAACAATGCAAAGTAGATGAACGCGAGAGCAAGGGAGGTGGGGGCGAGAATTGAAACAAGCCGGCGCACTTCAGCCCTCCTTTTGAGGAACCCGGGTGGTGGCTTGCATTTTGTCCGGGTTCTCTTCGAGTCGCTTCCGATCATCGGGGCGACTCGTTCAAAGTGGATTGAAGCAAATGACGGCGGTTTTGGGAACCATTTCCGGTGATTCTGGGATCAGGGCCCGAAATTATGTGAGAAGGGATATTTAGCACCGCTCAACTCATGTAGAGTGTGTGCCAGACAGTTGCTTGATCAGAGATGGAATCCCAGAGGAGGAAGAGATGAAGGCAGGATTGCTTGGGTTGTTGTTGGCGGTCATCGTAGCTCCGGCCTGGTCCCAGGATCCCATTCCTCCGAAAGAGGCACTCGAAAATGCGTTCCCCGGCCAGAAGCATTACTCACCCTATGCTGGTCGGAATTTCCCGACCGAGGTCTTCTGGGGCGATACCCACGTTCACACGGGAATGTCGATGGACGCGGGAGCCTTCGGAGCACGGCTCACGCCGGAGGACGCCTACCGATTTGCTCGAGGCGAAGAGTTGACGGCTTCGAGCGGCCTTCGGGTGAAGCTGTCCCGGCCCCTCGATTTTCTTGTGGTTGCCGATCACTCGGACAACATGGGTTTCTTCCCCCGGCTGTTCGCTGCAGATCCGAAGATGCTCGCGGACCCGACCGGCAAACGTTGGTATGACATGGTCCAGGAGGGTGGGCAAAAGGGTGTTGATGCCGCAGTCGAGATCATCGTAGCTTTCTCCCAGAACAAATTCCCTGAGGCTTGTGCGATGCTCCCGGGAACTGCCGGCTACCGCTCGGCGTGGGACGAGACGATCAATGCGGCCGAGAAGTATAACGAACCTGGTCGCTTCACCGCGTTCATCGGTTATGAGTGGACGTCCAACGCAAAGGGCAACAACCTTCACCGGGTCGTCATTTATCGCGACGGAGCGAATCGGGCCAGTTTGCTTGAACCCTACACCTCCCTTCCGCCACTTGGCAGTCCCAACCCCCGGGAGCTTTGGAAGTGGATGCAGCAATACGAGGAGAAGACGGCAGGCCAGGTCCTGGCGATCGCCCACAACGGTAATCTCTCCAATGGAATCATGTTTCCGATCGTCGAATCTTTCACGGGCAAAAAGGTTGATCGTGAATATGCCGAGACCCGGGCAAGGTGGGAGCCGCTCTACGAGGTCACCCAGATCAAGGGAGACGGCGAGACGCACCCGTTCCTATCACCGAACGATGAGTTTGCGGACTATGAAACCTGGGACCAGGGCAACCTCGACCTCAGTGTCATCAAGAAGGAGGAGATGCTGCAGTACGAGTACGCTCGCACCGCACTTGCCATCGGTCTTTCACTGGAGAAGGAGCTCGGAGTCAACCCCTACAAGTTCGGGATGATCGGCTCAACCGATAGCCATACCGGTCTTGCTACGGCTGCCGAGGAGAACTTCTTTGGCAAGCATTCTGGATCTGAGCCTGGTCCGAAGCGCTGGGAGCATCCGATGGCCAAGGTGGGAGACCTGGAGTATGCGGGGTGGTCCATGGTTTCTTCCGGTTACGCAGGCGTCTGGGCCCGAGAGAACAGTCGTGAGGCGATTTTTGACGCAATGATGCGCAAAGAAACCTACGGAACTACTGGGCCTCGCATGCTTGTGCGATTCTTCGGTGGCTGGGATTTCACAAAAGCAGATTCCCAGGGCCGGCTACCTGCTGATGTCGGCTACAAAAAGGGCGTGCCCATGGGCGGGGATTTGCGCAAGGCACCCGAGGGGAAGTCGCCCACTTTCCTGGTGGCCTGTCTCAAAGATCCCCTGTCCGGCAACCTCGACCGGATCCAGATCGTCAAGGTCTGGGTGGACAAGAATGGTGGACGCCACGAGAAAGTTCACGATGTGGTTTGGTCCGGGAATCGATCGCCGGGTGCGGATGGGAAGCTTCCTGCGGTAGGAAACACTGTCGATATTAAAAGGGCGACCTGGAAGAACACGATTGGTTCGGCCGAGTTGATCTCGAACTGGTCCGATCCTGACTTTGACCCGAGCCTGCGTGCTGCCTATTATGCTCGCGTCATTGAGATTCCGACACCGCGATGGACCGCCTATGAATCCGCTCGGTTTGGGATCAAGATGCCCAAGCATGTTCCGATGACGACCCAGGAACGGGCTTACACCTCACCCATCTGGTATACGCCGTAAGATGTCGGGCATGAGTGAGCGGAGCAGGCAATCCTGGCTCCGCGAACCACTTGTTCATTTCCTGGGTTTAGGTGTCCTGCTCTTTGTGGTCTACGGCCTGTTCGGGAGCGTTGAAGCGGATGATCCCCGTCCGCGCATCGAGATCACGGCCGCCGACATCGAGGGATTGCGGCGGGATTGGACGGCGGTTTGGGGAGCGGAACCTTCGAAGACCGAAGTTCGTGTGATGCTCGAGGAGAAGATCCGTGAAGAGGTTCTCTTCCACGCCGCCATGGCGATGGATCTTGACCAGGACGATGTGATCTTGCGCCGGCGCATGGTTCAGAAAATGGAATTCATGTTCCAGGACGTCGCTCGTTTCGCCGATCCAACGGAGTCTGATCTTGCCGACTTCTTCACGAAGAATCACGACGAATATCGCACTCCGGTCCGCATCTCCTTCAGTCATGTCTTTCTTAATCCCGACCAGCGTGGGGCGGGAGTGGAGCGGGATGCAGTAGAGCTTCTGGAGCGTCTTCGGGAAGAGAACCCGACTCGCTCGCCTGAAAGTGGAGATCGCTTCTTGCGGCCTCACGACTATGCGGACCGATCCCAGGTTGACGTTGGCTTGCTCTTTGGTGAGCCTTTTGCCAGGGATCTTTTTGCGCTCCCGACCGATTCCTGGCAGGGCCCTCTCTCCTCGAGTTTTGGCGTGCACCTGGTGCGGATCAACGACTGCACGGAAGGGAAGCTTCCTGACATGGACGATGTGCGGGATCTTGTACGACGAGACTACGAGGAGGAGCGGAACCAGGAGGCCAATCAGGCCATGTACGCTTCCTTGCGTGATCGGTATTTGATCGTTATCGAGGAGTCATCCATCGACCCAGATCCCCTCGGTTCGGCAGAGTTGAAATGATGTTCTGGCGGACGATCGTCGCCGGGTTGGTCTGGGTGAGCATGTGGGTGTTGCCTTTGCAGGCTCACGAGGTTCAGCCGGGTTATCTTGAGCTTCAGGAAACGATGCCAGGGCGTTATGAGATTCTCTGGAAGGTGCCCCGGCGCGGTGGCATGCACCTGCGGTTGACTCCGGTCTTGCCGGAGAATTGCAGCGCTCTTACGCCTGTTGCCAGCTACCGTACGACGGATGCATCCGTGCAGCGCTGGACGGTCGCTTGCGAGGGAGAACTTGCCGGTGGGAGGATTGCGGTAACAGGACTGGAAAACACGATCACGGATGTGCTGGTTCAGATCTTGCCGCTTGATGGAGGTCCGCTCACGATCCGGCTGAAACCAG
Organism: Planctomycetota bacterium; assembly: GCA_029260825.1. GTDB lineage: Bacteria > Planctomycetota > JACOTG01 > JACOTG01 > JAJDCM01 > JAJDCM01. Next base: position 5,888 of record JAJDCM010000276.1, read on the forward strand.
GGTCTCCTTCGTTTACGATCCCGATGGCTCCATCAATGTGGGAGACGGCGTCGACCTATCTCTTTCTTGGCGTGGAGCACATGCTGGAGGGAATCGACCACTTGTTGTTCGTCCTCGCGTTGCTCTTGATCGTGAAAGGTCGCTGGCAACTGTTGAAGGCCGTTACATCATTCACGGTTGCGCACAGCGTGACTCTGGCGGGGGCCACATTGGGGTTTGTGCACGCGCCGACCAAGCCGGTTGAGGCGGTGATTGCTCTTAGCATCGTGTTTCTTGCAGGCGAGCTCGCGCAGGGCAGGATGGGCCGGCCCGGACTGACTTGCCGTCATCCGTGGATCGTTGCTCTGATCTTCGGATTGCTCCATGGTTTTGGATTCGCCGGTGCTCTTGCCGATGTGGGTCTACCTCAGGGTCAGATTCCTCTGGCTCTTTTTCAATTCAACCTCGGGGTAGAGCTTGGTCAGTTGATCTTCATCGCCGGCGCCGTGATCGTGATGGCGGGTCTTGCGCGTTTGCCGGTACAGCAACCGACCTGGATCTGGCGGGTGCCTGCTTACTCAATCGGGGCCGTTGCTGCGTTCTGGACCGTGGAACGGGTCGCATCGTTTTGGTGAGGTCTCACTCGACCTTTTTCCATTTCTTTGAATTGCGGATTTCGTTCCAGTAGGGCTTCGCGGCGAAGAAACTCAGGTGTCCACATTCTGAGCACGCAACGATGTCCATCTTCGCTCCGGTAAACGTCGACCCCACTCCCGGAAGGAGGTCTGGGCCGAAGGTCCCCCTTGCCTGGGTGGTCGTCAGGTAGAGATCGGTGCCGCCGCAGCTTGGACAGGATTTTGGTTTCTCACTCATGGATTTGCATCTGCTCTGTGGGCCTGGGTGTGGATGTTTCGAATGAGGGCGAGATCGGACTCGGATGTTGGCTTACTGGCCATACTCATTCAAGAGTTCATCGAAGAGTGGGTCCATTTTCGTTCTTGTACTACGCCACTTCAGGAAGGACATCCCGCCCTGATAGTAGTCGATGGATCCGATGAGTTTCCCACTGCGTCGCAGTCTGACCTCTGCCTTCTTGAGGTAAAGTCCAAGATCCCAGCCGCGCCAAGCCGAGTAATTCAGTACGAACTCACAGTCCTCTGGCGGTGATCCCGAGTGCGTCTTGGAGGAAATACCGTGTCGGGCCAGTCCTTCCTGGAGGGCCGGTAGAAAGTCTGCGACCAGGACCGCCGGGTTCTCCTGGATGTCAACGTGGGTGAGGCCCTCTGAATCAGGTATCGGAGTGACGTTCATCGAGGTGCATCCAGATAGGATGAAGAGGGCGAGGGCGGCTAGCAGTGGTTTTTTCATGAGGGGTTTCCTTGGTTGTTCGTTCTAGACCAATATGGGAGTCCCCCGGCTCTGCCGGGGAGGCAGCCAAGGTTTGACGTTTGCGGAAGTCTTTTGAATGGCAGACTCCCCCCCGTGAGCCGCTCAAGACATCACGAAAGGGAGTCATGTCAAACTACAAGAGTCTTCAGCATACGCGTTGGG
>JAJDCM010000277.1 GCA_029260825.1 Planctomycetota bacterium
AAGTATGCAGCCAAGAACCCTCAAGAAGAGCTCGCCGGACACGAGTAGACGTAGGGCCGGATCGAATGGGCCCCCTCTTGCCAATTTTCCGTCGTTGGTTGAGAATGACACAGATTCGTAAATCCAAGGCCACACCATGCGAGAGATGAATTCCGATGAGCAAACAACGTAAGCCCACCAATCGACGAGGCTTTATGAAAACCGTCGGCGCCAGTGCGGCAGGGATCGCTGCCGGCGCTCTTGCAGTAAACAAAGGGGCTGCCGGAGAAAATCACGGCGTTCCTCCTGATCCGGCTCCTCCTGAATCTCAAGGGAACTACGTGGGCGGCCTCACCGCAGCAAAGATGGAGACGGTGCGAGTCGGGTTCATCGGCGTAGGAGCTCGAGGCGGTGGCCATGTCAATCAAATGCTTCACCTCGAGGGAACCGAAGTAACGGCCATTTGCGATATCCACGAACCGTCAGCCAGGCGCTGGGAAAAAGCCTGCAAAGACGCCGGACACACGAACGTCAAGGTTTACGCAGGCGGTAATCACGATTACCGGAACATGCTCGAGCAAGAGAACCTCGACATCGTTGTCATCTCAACGCCCTGGCGGTGGCACGCGACGCAAGCGGCTGAAACCATGATCGCGGGAAAGCACGCCTTCGTTGAAGTTCCCATCGCTCTTACCGAAGAAGAATGTTGGCTCCTTGTCAACACTTCTGAGCGCACCCAGAAGCATTGCATGATGATGGAAAATGTGTGCTACGGCCGGGACGAACTGATGGTGCTGAACATGTGCCGTCAACGACTCTTTGGGGATCTCGTACACGGAGAGGCGGCTTACATTCACGACCTACGTGGGCAAATGAAGTCGATCGCCCGGGGGACGGGAAGCTGGCGAACCAACCACCACGTTCACCGAGACGGGAACCTTTATCCGACTCACGGCCTTGGTCCGGTCGCGCAGTACATGAACATCGATCGAGGCGAGGATGCGTTTTCTTATCTTGTTTCGATGTCGAGCCCGGCCCTTGGCCGGCAGGCCTACGCCAAGAAGAACTTCCCCGAAGGACATCTTCGAAACAAGGCCAAGTATGCCTGCGGAGACATCAACACGACATTGATCAAGACCGTCATGGGACGCTCCATCATGGTGCAACATGACACCACAACCCCCCGCCCCTATAACCGCTTGAACCTGATCCAGGGAACCGGTGGGACGTTTGCCGGTTTCCCGTCGCGCATTCACATCGAGGGCCGAACCGACGGTCACAAATGGGACGACAAGGCGGGATTGCAACCGTACTACGACGAGTTCGATCACCCTCTCTGGAAGAGAATGGGAGAGGAAGCGAAGAAGGCGGGAGGCCATGGCGGAATGGACTTCGTCATGCTCTGGCGAATGATCTACTGCCTACGCAATGGCAAACCCCTTGACCAAAATGTCTATGAAGGTTGCTCCTGGAGCGTGGTTTCGCCGCTCAGTGAACAATCCGTCAAGAATCACGGCGCACCGGCGAAGTTCCCCGATTTCACCCGAGGAAGATGGCAAAACACGTTGCCGCTTGCTGTCATTTCTTGATCCCGGATGCTCGGAGGTTCTACTTGACGTTCAAGAGTAGGGTCTTCCGTGTGGGTGACTAGATTATAGCCAATAGCCAAACCAGGCCTCTCGAGACTTGAAGATGGGAAGATGGGGATGCTTCGTGAAATGAAGTACTTGCCCAACTCTTAACGCCTGCTCCCTCGACCTCCGGCTCTAAGCATGATCTGGGGCGCCCCCTCACGCCTGTCGCATGAGGGGGCTGGCTACTCGTCCTGGTTTTTCAAGAAGAGATATCCGTTCTCAGACGAAGAGAGTCTTCGGCCACGGCTCAGACGTCAAAGGTCAGAACCCTTTGAAGGCGTTTCGAATATTATTAAATATTACTAATTATTATCAAATAATATCAAGGCAATCATCTTTGGTTGATGTTCGGTTTATGTTAGTATGTATCATCATCGAAACAACGAAGCAATTCTTGCACAGCACACCATGGGGCATTGAAAAGAAGTAGGAGAAGTAACCGTGACAATGCACATTCCGACCACTCCTGGTCTTCATGAATACGCCCGAGAAGAACTCGTCTCTGGTCTTCCCGTTGACGAGGTCGTCGAACGAATCCACGGGGCTCTTCGATCCAATGACACCGGGAATCGTTTCTTGGCCTTCCTACTCAACGATATGGAAGAGCGAGAACTTTTTCATCAACTCGGTTACTCCTGCACCGCTCACTATGCCAGGACAAATCTCAACATCAGCAAGTCCAAAATCTATGAGCTTCTTCAGGCCGGGAGATGCTTGAGAAAGCTCACGGAAATCGATCATCGGTTCTGGAAAGGTGATCTTTCCTGGTCTCAGGTAAGGCTCATAGTCCGCGCCGCGGAATCTGCCACCGAAAAAGCGTGGATCAAAAAAGCCATGGAGTGCAACTTGAAAGATCTCTCCTTGGCTGTCAAACACGCCAGGCCAGGAGAAGCTCCCAAGGACAAATCCTGTGGACTCCCGGAATCGCTTCCCTCCATTCAGCTTTCTTTTGACGCCTCCTCTCTTGAGGTCTGGGAAACCGCGAAGAGAGGCTTGCAGGAGGAAATGGGAGAAGGCGTGAACGACCTTCAGCTGGCCACTCTTCTGGCCGAAGCCTATGTCCAGGGAAAACTCTCCGACAAGAAGAGTCAATCGGTCTACACCGTCGTTGTAACCAAGTGCTCAACTTGCAAGGAAGCCACTGTGCTTACGGACGAAGGAAGAGCTCCCGTTGACGAGAAGGCCCTGGAAAAGGTTCTCTGTGACGCAGAGGTCATTGACCTTACCGAGGAAGAACAAGTCATAGAGGGTGAACGCGAGATCGACCGAGCAACCCCAGAATGGATGAGAGACCGGGTTCTAGCTCGAGACAGCAATCGATGCAAGTGTTGTGGTCGATCAAGGAGCCTCAACGCTCACCACATTCATTTCCGGGGAAAGGGAGGAAGAACCACTCTGTCGAATCTCATTTCCCTCTGTGCGACTTGCCACAGCCATGTCCACGAAGGCTTCCTCACCGTCAAAGGAGATGCTTGTAGCCCCATATTCCTCAATCTTCGGGGCCAGAGAATCCAACCCGATTACGAAACCCCATCAATGAGCCAAGCCGAACACCTCGAGAGCTGAGAGGATCTGGTAGAATAGTCGCTGTCAAGCGTGTCACAGCTTTCGAGGTGGGAGATGACAGAAATCCTGACCAAAGTCCGAGCCATCCGGACACGAATTCTCCTGGGGCGCTTCCTCGGCTTCCTTGTTCTGTGCTCCGTTGTCGGAGTGAGCCTCCTCGTTGTTGTTCTCACGCTTGAGCGCCTTTTTGCCCTGAACATCCCCTTGGCGCAATCAACCGTCCTCATTTCCGCAACCACTTTCATTGTTGCGGTTCTCTTGACCTTCACCTGGAAGCGCCCGACTCTCGGGCAAGCAGCCGTACTCGCCGACCGGCGGCTCGGATTGAAGACCCGACTCTCTTCTGCTCTTAGCCTATCCAACGTCGATGGCCCCATGGCAGCCGCCACCGTCGAGGATGCCCGCATCCATGCAGAACGCATCGATCCAGCTCGCGCCTTTCCGCTCACCTCCCCCCGGGGAATTCAAAGTTTTTTGATCTGCACCGCTTTTCTCCCGATGACCTTCTTTATTCCCCAACTGGACCTGCTGGATCTTGAACAAGAGCGAGAGGAAGAACTCGTTCAGAAGACAAAAATCGAGAAGGTGATTCAGAACTTTGACAGGCGAAAAGAGGAACTCAAGAAGGAAGCACGCCTCCAGGGCATGGAAGGTCTGCTAGAAGAACTCGACAACCTCGAGCTTCTCGCGGACGAGCTGAACAACGCGGAGAATCCCCAGCTAAAGGCGCTTCAAAAACTCCAACAGCTTCGCGACCGTCTCGAATCAAAGCGCCAGCTCGCAGCAAACAATCGACCAACCTCCCCCACTCAACTTCCCAAGGACTCTCCTCTTCACTCCCTGTCCAAAGCCCTCGAAGAAGGGGATGCTGAACAGGCCCGCAAGGAGCTTGAAAAGCTAAAGAAGAGGCTCACGGAGGGGAATCTCGATCCCAAGGACATGCAGGAACTGGCTCAAGATCTTCAGGAGCTGGCCAAGGCACTCGACAGCCGGTCCGGACTGGGAAAAGCTCTTGCGGAGATGGGAATGAACCTGAAGGCGGGCGACCTCGCGTCGGCCATGGCTAGCCTTGAACTCTCCGAAGAAGACTTGAAAGCCCTCGAAGAGCTCTGGAAACAGGCGGACCTTCTCGACGACGCTTTGAAGAACATCGATGCAGCGGCGGCTCGGCTCGGGAAGATCACCGAGATCTGCAAGGACTGTCTAACAGGGGACTGCGAGGATTGCGGCGAAGGTGAACCGTGAAAAGGATCCTCGGGGACCGTGTGTCTCCACGCAAAAAAGAATTCACTTGCCCTGGGAGTCGGAGGCAAAGGACAAGGAGGAGGGCTCCCCCCCGAAGGAGAGATGGGTGATGCCTCCTTCACGAAAACTCCGGTCAAAGGAAAACTATCCCAGGGTGTCATCATCGGGAAGAAACTCATCCAGGGCATTCCACAAGCTGGAGAGGCTCGAGTTCAATACTCCGAACTCATCAAACAATCCCAAGCAGAAGCGACCGAGGCCCTCTCTCGCCAGGCCATTCCCGTAGAATATCGCCATCTTGTGCAAAACTACTTCGAGTCCATCCGACCCCGCGCGGACGATGACGGAAAATGACAAGAGGTCGAGACGCGCGGCAGCCGATTTACTTCCTCTTCTTTTGTTGTGTGACTCTGCAATGCGCGGTACTTCTTTGCGGATGCGAAGGAAACCTGGCTCAAGCAAAACCCCGGGAACAGTTCCCCCCCTGCACAATCTGGACGTCTCCCGAAACCAAGATTTCCCTCGACTCCCCCCGTTCCATCGCACCGACAAGAGACGGCATGACGTTTGTCCTCGACGCCTCGTCCCGGGTCCATCGGATGGATCCAGCCCCTATTTCTTTCTCGCTTCCTGAATCCCGGAAGGGATCCCCCGGAGGAAACCCCTGTTTCGACGAGAAAGAAAACGTCCTGATCATCGCCGATACTCACTACCATCGAATCCTTACCCTCGATCCAGAATCGGGAAACGTCATCCGAAGCTTTGGCGAGTACGGAAAGGGCAACGGGGAGTTCATCTATCCGCTTGCAGTTGCTCTTGGACCGGAAGGCAAAACACTTTTTGTCTCCGAGTATGGCGGCGACGATCGAATTCAGATGTTCACCAGGACAGGAAAGTGGCTGGGCTCCTTCGGAACTCGGGGATCCAACCCAGGGGAGCTGGATCGCCCGTGCGGCATGGTTCTTGGCCCGGATCAAAACCTTTATGTTGCGGACTCATGCAATCACCGGGTCCAGGTTTTCGACCCGGAGGGAAACCTGCTGCGAGTTCTCGATGGTGCCCTTGGAAATGGCGGCGAAACATCCCGTCTTCGATTTCCATTTGGCGTCGCCGTTGAACCGCTCGGCGCAGACCCAGCCCAGGGCGTGAGGGTCTGGGTTGTTGAATATGGCTCGTCAAGAATTACCGCGCTTGGCAAGACCGGCGCGATCGAATTTCGCTTCGACACTTTCTCCTGCTCGGACGTGGAATCCCCGATTCAACTCACGGCCCCCCGCGGAATCGCGATCGGTCCGACCCGGGCCGGAAAATCCCGTTCGCTCCATGTGGCCGACACAGGGAACCATCGCATCCTGAGCCTTCTTCTGGGTCCAATCGTGAACCAGCCGTCGAGGTGGGATGAACCATGAACTTCTCCTTCCTCTCCCCAACCTTGCTTCTGTTACTCCTCCCGGTGATTCCGTTCATCTTCTGGATCTCCCGCAGAAGCTTGGCCGGACTCCCGAGCCCTTCCCGGGTGATCTCTCTATTCCTTCGAACCGTGATCGTCCTCTGCCTGATCCTGGCTCTTTCGGAAGTTCAGATCGTCGCCACATCCAGGAGCCATCAGGTCTATTTCGTGGTCGATCGATCGAAGAGCATCCCGGAAGACCTTCGCGTAGCAAGCTTGACTCAAATCAGAAGAATGACCCGGTTCATGACGGAAAAGGACCAGGCTGGGATCGTCGTCTTCGGGGAAAACGGTGGCATCGAGGCAACCTTGAGGAAAGAGCTCAATGTCACCTCCGTGAAAGCGGTGATCAAAGAAACCCGCACTTCCATCGAGCGTGGTCTCCAGCTCGCCGTCGACTCGTTTCTCCCCGGGGGAAGTCGCCGGATCGTTTTGCTATCCGATGGAAACGAGAACCTGGGTTCGGCCAGATCCCAGGTTCAAAGAGCGATCGGAGAAGGAATTCAAATCGATGTCCTCCCGCTTCGCTATGAATATGACCCGGAAGTCTACGTCGATAAACTCATCGCCCCCAGAAGGAGTCGGAAGGGGGAGCCTTTTGATGTACGAGCCGTACTCCACTCCAGCGGAGTCTCCCAGGCAACGGTCAACCTCTATCAAGACAACACTCTTGTAGCAAGAGAGCAGGTTGATCTGAAAGACGGACCCAATGTGCTCACCCTCTCCCGCAATCTTCCGGAGACTGGATTTCACAAATTCGATGTTGTGATTGAATCTCAACACGACACCCTTCCCCGGAATAACAAAGCAACCACGTTTACCTCGGTTTCAGGGGAACCCCACATCCTGTTCGTGACAGAGAGCGATTCCCCGACTCCTCCATTCCTCGCTCAATGCCAGCAAGAAGGAATCCGGGTCCACTCCGTCTCACCCGCTGATCTACCCAAATCAGCGACGGCACTCGAAAACTATCAGGCCGTCGTTCTTTCCAATGTTCCTGCGGCCAGCCTCAGCACCCGGCAAATGGAAGCAGTCGAGGCGTTCGTCGGGTCGCTTGGACGCGGGCTTGTCGTCCTGGGGGGAGATGAATCCTACGCGGCGGGAGGATACCAGGGAACGGCCCTGGAAGAGGCGCTCCCGGTAACAATGGATATCCCGCAAAAGAAGGTTCTCCCCAACGGGGCCCTGGTCATCGTCCTTCATACTTGCGAGTTCCCGGATGGCAATGTCTGGGCCAAGCAAATCACAAAGGCAGCCCTCGACGTCCTTTCCGTTCGAGATCTCTTTGGGGTCGTGACCTTCGATTCGCGAGGAGGTGGCGACAGGTGGGGAATCCCTCTTTCTCCAGCGACAGACAAGGCCAGTATCGCCAACATCATCGAAGGGCTTTCCCCGGGGGACATGCCAAGCTTCAACCCGAGCCTTCAGATCATCGCGCGAGATCTCCCCGGGGCAAGCGCCGCCCTCAAACACGTTGTCATCATCTCCGACGGGGATCCGTCTCGCCCTCAGCCCGCTCTCATCAAGAAAATCACGGACGCGAAAATCACCATCTCCACGGTTTGCATCAATCCCCATAGTGGTTCAGATACGAGTGTCATGGAAGACCTGGCAACTCTGGGAGGTGGAACCTACTACTTCGTCGAGGCCGTGGAAGAACTCCCGGAAATCTTCATCCGGGAAGCGACGATCATCCGGCGCTCCGCGATCATGGAAGAACCGTTCTTCCCAGAAGTTGGGGCTCCTTCAGAGGTCCTGAGAGGAGTCCCGATCGGATCCGCTCCCGCACTTCTTGGCTACGTGATCACTACCCCTCGACCAACCGCCGAGCTTGCTCTTCTTTCCCCGTCGGGTGATCCGGTCCTTGCCCTTGGTCGCCATGGGCTCGGACGTTCGGTCGCGTTCACCAGCGACGCAACCGGACGCTGGTCAAGCAATTGGTTGCCCTGGAGTGGTTATCCCAAGCTCTTCACTCAGGTGATTCGCTACGCCATCGGAACCGAAGATTCAACGCTCAACCTCGAGGTGGAAGCCAAAGGCGATCGAGCAACCATTACTTTCGATGCAGTCACCTTGGATGGTCAGATTCTGAGCAACCTCAACGCTCGCGCCACCGTGCTCACCCCTGAGCTGGAATCAAGCGAGGTGGTTCTTCGCCAGACCGAACCAGGGAGGTATCAGGCTGAAGTTCCCGTTCAGGGCGATGGCTCTCACCTGGTTCGGGTCACGTTTACGGAGGAAGGAAGCGAAGAGGTCGAGAGGGGCTTGACCACCGGTTTTGCTCTTTCGGTTTCTCCGGAGTATCAAACCCTTCGGCCCGATGAGCCCCTTCTTGCGGAAATCGCAAACCTGGGATCGGGGTCGATTCTAACGGGTCAGGAAAACGTTTTTCAGGAGCGTGGAAAACCCACAGACGCCCCCAAGGATCTCTGGCCTTTCCTGCTCGGATTGAGTCTCGCTCTCGTTCCTTTCGATATCTTTTTCCGACGGGTTGTCTTCGACTGGGAAAAGGTCTTTGCCTTTGCCAGGAGTCCGCGGAAAAAAACGCTCGCCGATCAAGAACAAATTGAGGCTCCGACCGAGCGATTTTCCCAGCCAGAAGTGATGAAGACCACCACCACCACCACCGACTCGAGCCCAGAAAAAACATCAACCTCGAAAGAAACAGCAGCACGATCTGTCGAACCCAAGACAGCAGAAGAAGACGGACAAGAAACAACAAAGCGCCTACTCGCCGCGAAACGAAAAGCCACGCGTCGGCGTTCCAATCAGCAAGGAGAGTCCGAGTGACCGAATCGAACGTCTCATCGGAAAGCCAACCGGCCTCTACACAGGAAACGGCCCGGGTTCGGGAGGAAGCGGCAGAGTTCGTCAAGCAGTTCGGCGAGGTGCGGGCGGAACTCTCTCGGGTAATCGTTGGCCACGAATCCGTCATCGAAGGAGTTCTCATAGCCCTCTTTGCCGGGGGACACGTGCTTCTGGAGGGAGTTCCCGGACTGGGAAAAACCCTTCTCGTGAAAACCCTGGGACAGGCTCTCGATCTATCTTTTTCCCGGATCCAGTTCACGCCAGATCTCATGCCCGCCGACATTCTCGGTACGAACATGGTCTCGGAGGACGGCGCGGGAAAGAGACATTTCCAGTTTCAGCGAGGCCCCATCTTCGCCCAGATTGTCCTTGCCGATGAGATCAATCGAGCCACTCCCAAGACCCAATCCGCGCTTCTTGAAGCCATGCAAGAAAAGAAAGTCACGGTCTCCGGGACCTCCTATGACGTCGGGGATCCATTTCTTGTCATGGCCACCCAGAACCCTCTCGAAATGGAAGGAACCTATCCCCTCCCGGAAGCCCAGCTTGATCGATTCTTCTTCAAACTCCTGGTCGAGCCATCCGGCCGAGAAGAGCTCATCACCATTCTTCGCCGAACCACCCGAGATGAAGAGGTCATACCCAGGAAGATCCTCGACGGAACGATCATCGCGGCCAGACGCACCCTGATCAGGAACGTGGCGATTGCTCCTCATGTTGAAGACTACGCCGTCCGGCTTACTCTTGCCACTCAGCCCGACTCGGAGTTTGCTCCCCCTCAGGTGCGGAAGTTTGCCCGGTACGGGTCAAGTCCGCGAGGGGCTCAGTCTCTTCTTCTTTCGGCGAAAGTAAGAGCTCTCCTCGACGAACGGTATCACGTCGCTTTTGAAGATCTTGAATCCGTCGCCGTTCCGTCCTTGCGCCACCGCATCATCGTGAACTTCGAAGCCGATACGGAAGGGATCACTTCGGACGACCTTCTGCACGACATCCTCAAAACGGTTCCAAAGACTTAACGTATGAACTCGACACCCAAAGAAGCTCTCCTGGATCCCGCGTTCATCGCCAAGCTGGATCGATTGTCTTTGAGTTCAAAGAGAGTCTTTACGGGAAAGCTCCGAGGAGAACGGCGCAGCAAGAAAAAAGGGTTCTCGGTGGATTTTGCAGACTATCGGAACTACACCGCGGGAGATGATCTTCGGTTTCTCGACTGGAACATCTACGGCCGGCTGGATCGCCTCTTCCTCAAGCTTTTTCATGAAGAGGAAGATCTCAACATCTACGTGATTCTCGACGTGAGCAAATCCATGGATTTTGGGGAGCCCAAGAAGATCGAACTCGCCAGAAGAATTGCGGCCTCCCTTGGATACGTGGGTCTGGCGTCCCTGGATCGGGTCCATATGCTTGCCTTTTCCGATGGACTCGCTCACTCACTGGTCCCCCAGAGAGGAAAGGCCTCGGCTCACCGACTCTTCGGATTTCTTTCCGAGCTTGCCTGTGCAGGAAAGACCTCCCTTCGCACGTCACTTTCACGCTTCGTGCGCTCCTTCCCGCGGGACGGGGTCGTGGTGATCCTTTCCGATTTCTTCGATCGGGAGGGTCTGGAGGAGTCCTTTCGCATTCTTGCTTCCCGACACCACGAGGTCTTCCTCGTGCAGGTTCTTTCGCCGCAAGAAATCGCTCCCGATCTTGCCGGGCACCTCAAGCTGAGAGACGGTGAGAATGATGATCTTGTCGACGTTTCGGTAAGCGTTCCTCTCCTCAAAAGCTACCGACGAACCCTCGAGGATTTTCTGTCAGAGACCCGGGAACTATCTCTTCGCCGAGGATTTCGCTATCTTTTCGCCAAAAGCGACTTTCCCCTCGAAGCCATGGTGCTGGAGACATTGCGCGCCCAGGGGATGGTCCGGTAGGATTTGGGTCCAGAAGGTTCAACATGTCACCCGGTCTGGCTGGAAATCGAGCCAACGATGCTGGGCGCCAGCGCACACATCATGGGAGTAGGACGAAAAGACTCATGAACGTCATCCAAAAAAGCAACTGCCCCGAGTTCATTGCCCAGGACAACGCCAAGGTAAGAGAGATCGCTTCACCCCGGAACTCTCCGGTGGAGAACCAGAGCCTGGCCGAGGTCATTATTCCCCCGGGAGTCACCATTCTTGAGCATTACCATGAAAAGACTGAAGAGCTCTACTTCATCCAGGAAGGTGTCGGGCTCATGTCCATCGAAGGGGAAGAGAAGACAGTTCGAAAGAACGACTGCGTCATCATCCTTCCCGGCCAAATGCACAAGATCAAAAACCCGGGGGATTCCGAACTCATCATGCTTGTCAGTTGCTCCCCCAGTTACCGGGACGAGGATCAATTCCTCTGCTGAAGAACTGTCATCATCCCGACGATCAGGACCGGGCCCATCCGTTCTGATCTCTCTTAAGGACGATGGGCCCCAAAACACGATAGCAGCCCCATGAACATCAAGATCCTTCTCCTGCAAGCTCGAGATCCAGACGACCCCATCCGAGCTGAAGAACGTCTATCTTTTGCCACGAAAGCGGGCCTGGAACCCGACCAGGTCATTCCTCACGATCTACTCGGCGGTCCTCCCCCTATTTCCGAAGCACGAAATTTCGACGCCCTCATGATCGGGGGAAGCGGCGACTACTACGTTTCCAAGGGTGATCTTCCAGAGATTCGATCGACCCTGGACTTCCTCGGTGAAGTGGTCGAAACGGGTCACCCCACATTCGCATCGTGTTTTGGTTTCCAGCTCCTCACCGAGGCACTCGGAGGATCCATCGAGTTTGCTCCCGAAGAGACGGAGGTCGGCACGTATGCGGTCACTCTTACGGAAGCAGGAAAAGAAGATCCGCTCCTCGGTAGTCTTCCGGAAACGTTCAACGCGCAACTCGGTCGGAAGGATCGTGCCCGCACTCTCCCGAAAGATGCGGTCCATCTGGCTTCGACCGCTCTTGCCCGCTATCAAGCATTTCGCATCGGAGAGAAACCCATCTGGTGCACTCAGTTTCATCCTGAACTTGGAAAGGAAGAGAATCTGAGACGCTATGAGCGCTATCTGACCGGCTACGCCGGGCACATGACAGAAGCTCAGCAGCAAGAAGCACTGGATCGGTTCCAAGAAAGCCCGGAAGCCGATGCCTTGATCCCCCGGTTCTTGAAGCTTGTGTTTGGATAGGGAGTATTGCTCAAGACCCGCCAAATTCCTCGACCAATCCCCAAAGAGTCTGTACATCTCGGCAGGCCAGCACAGATTCTCGCACCGACTCTTGCCCCAAGAATCTGGAGACCGCTCCAAGCGCTTCCAGATGAATCTTGCTTTCCTCCGGCTGGGTGATCAGAAGGACGAAGATCCTCACCGGTTTTCCGTCGAGGGAATCAAATGGAATGGTGGACGAAGCAACCCCCAGAGCCGCCATGGATGAAACATCAATGCCGGCCCGTCCATGAGGAACGGCAATGTGATCTCCCAAACTCGTGGAGAATTCCTCTTCACGCTTGATCACCGAAGTCAGCACCGTCTGCCTCAGGCTCTCATCTGAAATCGGAAGAACATCAACAAGCTCCCGGAAGACTTCCTCCTTCGTCCTTCCAAAAAGAGGTGCCTTCAAGGCTTCCGGATGCAATAGGTCACGTAGAGAAAGCGACATCAGACCACCTCTCGCAAGGGCCGGCGACCCAGCCCGATCCTGATCATGAAGAGCCGAACTCCGCCGGCTCCTGTCCTCCAAGAGATCTTCTCTCTTTCTTCCTCCCTCAGGTATGATAAGAAATCATGACCTTCGCCAATCTTCCAGCTTTTCTATTCTTGCTTCTCATCCCACCCATCGTCTTTCTTTACTTCCTCAAGATGAAGCGCCGGGAGGTCACGGTCTCCAACAATATGTTCTGGAAGAAGGCCCTCGCCGACCTTCAGGTGAATGCGCCATTTCAGAAGCTCCGAAAAAACCTCCTCCTTTTCCTCCAGCTGCTCCTTCTTGTTCTCATCACCCTGGGACTTGCCAACCCGGGGATGGAGGCCCTCAGCCCCGAAACCCAGCTGACAGTGGTCCTTCTTGACGGTTCAGCAAGCATGAAAGCCACCGACATCGAACCCACTCGATTCGATGCAGCAAGAGGCATGGCAGAGGACCTGATCGACTCGCTCTCTTCCAGCAACAGAATGGCTCTTCTTCTTTTCCATCAAACAACAGAGCTTCTTTGCCCGCCCACCGGGTCAAAGAAGACCCTGCGTCAACGCCTCCTCGAAGCCAAGCCCCGAGAAACGGAGACCTCTCTCCTGGAGGCTCTACAAGTCGCTCGCTCCCTACTTCCCGATGGATCGCCCGGGGAGATCGTTCTTCTCACCGACGGCGCCTTTGCTCCCCTCGAGGCAGATGCAGCCTCCCTGCTGGGAGAGACTCCAGTTCGATTCATCAAAGTGGGTCAATCCAGCTCGAATGTGGGCATCACCCAGACGGCCTTTCGAAGGGCCCCCGCTCCCGGAGGAACGGATCAGCTCTTGCTCACTGTTCAGGGCTTTGGACAATCCGAGCACAGTTGCTCTCTTACCCTTCTTCGGAATGGATCCCTCTACCGGGCAAAAGAGCTCACACTTTCCCCCGAAACTCCCGTCGACATCGTCTTCTCTCTTGCCCGGGAAGAGACGGGTATCTTCGAGGCACGTCTCGACACAGAGGATGATCTTCGACTCGATAACCAGGCCTACCTTGTGCTCGCACCGCGCCGCGAACATCGAGCCCTTTTGATCTCGGAGGGGAATACCTTTCTCGAACGAGCCCTGAGCTCCCAGGACCATTTGAACGTGACCCGGATCTTTCCCGGTAGCTTCCCCCTCGGGATTGAAGAAGAGGAGCCCTACGACCTCTTCATTCACGACTATGATGGACCAACCACCCCCAATCTTCCCGCCGGCGGGCATCTCTTTCTCCATGCGTCACCGCCGGGAGATCAGGTTCAATTTGGCAACGAGGTGAAGAACCCTGTCATTCTCGACTGGAATCTCAACCATCCTGTTACCCGATTCGCAAGCTTCGATGACCTTCTCCTTGGAACCGTCAACCCCCTCCTGACATCTCCCGAGGCAACACCCCTTCTCGTCACCGATCAGGGTCCCGTGATCGCCGCCTACACCACCCCAGAGCATCGGGCCATCGTGGTGGGCTTTGCCCTACGAGATTCAAACTGGCCTCTCAAGCTCTCCTTTCCCCTGGTTCTGGCCAACGCTCGATCCTGGCTCCTGAGGACCCATGGTAAGGAAAACAACGTTGCCCACCAAACATCCGGAACGGTCCCCCTCCCGGCTCCATCCGGAGAAGAAGAGCTGGTGGTGATCTCTCCGGACGGACAGTCACGTCCTCTTCCGGTTCAGGCCGACGGCTTCGCTTATCTGACCGAACCCAATCCCACGGGTCTGTGGCAGATCCAGACCCAGGAAAACCAGGAGGGCATGACCTTTGACTCTTCCTTTGCGGTGAACCTGTCTTCGTCCCGGGAGTCGGACATTCGCCCCCTTGACCACATCTCCATCGGCTCTCTGGACATCGCGTCACTCGGAGATGATGTGACCCTTCATCGAGAATTCTGGAAGCCACTTGTCTTGCTGGCTCTTTCCCTCCTTCTTCTGGAGTGGTATGTGTACCACCGAAGGAGCATGCTTTGAGATCTCACCAGCGTCGAGACAGGAGTCAGAAACGAAATAGAGATCGCGAGATGACTCGGCTCATCGATATTCTAATCCTTCTGGTCGCTCTCATGATGAGCATCGCAAGCCCGGTTCTTGCCCAGGCGGAAAACTCATCCCGGCTGCCCAGCATGCTCGAAGCTTCCGAGCCAGTGGGAGACCCTCTCCTCGTCGGCAGGCTCACCCATGACTTCCCGACTCAGATTCGATCAGGAGTCTTTACTCCTTTTCCGCTTTCCATTCAGTCCGGCTCTCTTGAATTCAAAGGGGAAGTGACCCTTCGATCTTCAAACGTCAGCAGAAGCTCTGCCTTGTACCGGCACCCATTCGAGATTGGCCCTCATACCAGGAAAATTCTCTGGCCATGCTTTCGTCCCACGGGAAGCAATCTCGTGGTGCAAATCCTGAACGAGGAAAAAGACATCGTCTTTTCCGAGGAATACCGTGCTGACCTGTCGTCGAGCGCAGGGATGGTCGTTCTGGTCGTGGGCGACCTGGAAGGGGTCAAATCATCCACCGCCGGCGTGAGGATCAACCTGACCGGGCCCCTCACTCCCTGGGAATCGAACTGGGGAAAGATGAGAGATCAGATCTCAGTCCTCAGCTTCGGACAAAAAACCCTTCCCGATCAATGGCAAGCTCTCGAATTCGCCAACGCGATCGTGATTGCCGATGCGAACCCCGCAGACCTCAGCACCTCCCAGGCGGCAACTCTGCGCACCTATGTCGAAGCGGGGGGCCATCTCCTGCTGAGCTACCCGAGCGGCGATTCCGGAAACGCCCTCGTTCAGGACTGGGACTTTCTTCCCGTCGAACTTCTCGGGACGAGCCTGAATGACGATCTTTCGCCCCTTTCCTCGCTCGATCGATCCGATGAGAGGGCTGCATTTCAGAAGATCTCCTTCACCGCAGCTCAAGTGGCCGTCCGGCCTGGTGCACAAATCCTTGCGGGAACAGCGGAAAAGCCACTCGTCGTTCGGTGGAATCTGGGCCTGGGTCGGGTCACGTATCTCAACTTCGATATCACCCTCCCGCCATTTCGAGGCTCGCTCGCCGCCCCCAGCATTCTCAGTAGCCTCCTTGCACCTGCCTCTTCCCTACGCTATCACCGACCCGGCCTTGATTACGCCGCGATCAACACCGTGAACAACCTGTGCCCGGCACAGCAAGTTTCCATTCCGACCATCGTTCTCTTTCTCTCCCTCTACCTGTTCACAATCGGCCCTCTGAATTACTTCGTGCTCTCTCGGAAAGACAGGAAAGAACGAGCTGCCATCACGATTCCCATCATCTCCATCGTATTCCTGGCCGGGGCTTACGGACTGGGATTTGCGATCAAGGGAACGACCTCACACCTCTCCAAGCTGGAGATCGCTCTCCTGCCAGAAGAAGACGGCCCGGCCCGTGTCGAGAGTTTCTTCGGACTCTATTCCACCGGGGTCGTCAGCTATGACCTTGACTTCCAATCCTCCCTCTCCGCTCTTGCCGATTTCCAGCCATACAATGCCTGGGGAGGCCGATCCAGCGTGAATCTGGAAGCCAATGTGCTTACCGAGGACACGTTCCGCATTCGAAACGTCCAGACCACCATGTGGTCCCAAAGATACCTGCGCGGCATGTCTCTCGAAGAGATTCCCGTTCTTTCGATGCAGGTCAGCCGGGAGAAGGGAAAAGCCTATGGCGTCAAAACCCGCAACGAGATCGGGAAATTCCTCGAAGCCGGAATTCTTCTGAAGGACGGCAAATACCTCAGCCTGAGATCACTTGACCTCGGAACCCAGGATCATCAGGTCGACCGAACCAACATCAACCAGGTAAATCGAAGCCTGATCGCAAGTGATTCAAGGGGGACCATGCGGCAACCCTCCACCTTCAGAAATAGCGAGATCGACCACGAAGTTGCCGTGGTCGAAGGACTCGGCCAGGCCATCCAATGGTCTCCAGAAGACCCCACGAAAGGACTCTTCGTGGGCGTCCTCGATGAACCCCTGGCCCCGATTCAGATCGATGGAAAGCCCCGAAAAGCCGCCACTCGTGTCCTTGTCATCAAAGAGGTGAGAATCAACGAATGACAGAGACACTCACCGAGCCCCTCGCCATCGAAGTCTCAGGACTGACCAAGATCTACAGTGGTACCCACGCGGTCTCAAACATCGAATTTTCGGCTCATCAAGGCGAAATCCTCGGATTCATCGGACCCAACGGAGCAGGTAAAACGACCACCATCCGGATTCTTGCCGGTCTCCTCCTTCCAACATCAGGAACGGCCAAGATCGCCGGTATTTCGGTAACGGATCGACCCCGAGAGACCCGCCGCATCGTCGGTTACATGCCAGATTTCGTGGGCTATTACGACAACACCACCGTGAGGGAGTTTCTCGACTTCTTTGCTTCTGCGTATCGTGTGCCCAAAGAAAAGCGCCCAGGCGTCGTTCAAGACGTCCTCGAACTCACCGATCTCACCGGCAAGGCCGATGCGGACATGCAGCACCTGTCCCGCGGAATGGGTCAACGAGCCGCTCTTGCCCGATGTCTCCTCCACGACCCGAAGGTCCTCCTCCTGGACGAACCTGCTTCCGGGCTGGACCCACGGGGAAGAATCGAGATGCGGGCCCTTCTGAAAGAACTCTCCAGAATGGGAAAGACCATCCTCATTTCTTCCCATATCCTCACCGAGCTCTCGGATCTTTGCACCCGGGTCGCCATCATCGAGGCCGGAGAGATCGTCGTGTCCGGAACTCCTCGAGAAGTTTCCCAGAACCTGGTTCGATCAACCCCCGAAGACCAACAAACCGAAGGCACAACCTTCCGACTCACGCTGGTATCCCAGGTCGAGGATGCACTTCTTGCCCTGCAAGAAATTCCCTCGGTTCAAGACGCACAGATCATCGGAGAGCGAAGCATCGAGGGCATCTACCGCGGATCCGAAGAAGAGGCTTCGGAAGTCGTCACCAGGATGGTGAACAAGGGTTTTCGAGTCATGTCCTTCGTTGAGAAACAACTGAACCTTGAGGATGTTTTCCTCCGGGTTACGAAGGGAGATCTTCAGTGAGTTCCTGGATTGACCGTTTTCCGCGTATGAGCGCCCTACTTGACAATCCCGTCCTGCAAAGGGAGATACGCTCTCGATTCCGAAGAAAACGAACGTTTTTCACCCTCACATCCAAGCTAATCCTCGCCGCGGCTCTCGTTCCCATTCTCTATTTTGCCATCAACCCCAGAACATCTTCCAACCCGGCAGAAGAGTCCCAGTCCGGTCTCTTCACCTTCACGACTCTGGTCATGATCGAGGCGGCGCTCTTGCTTCTCTTATCCCCGGCGATGTCGTGCACTTCGTTCACCGTGGAAAAGGAACAACGCACCTTTGACCTTCTCGTGGCAACCCGACTCACCCCCACCGAGATCATCCTGGGAAAGCTCCTTGCGTCCCAGTACTACGTCATCCTCCTCATCCTGGGGAGTGCCCCCATCTTCATTCTCACGATCTTTTTCGGGGGCCTGTCCCCAAACCACGTGCTGGGAGCGATTCTCTACCTCATCTTCTTTTCCATGGCCTACGGCGTGATCGGGCTCTATTTCTCGCTCATGACCAGCAAAACAGCCCTTTCAGTAAGCCTGACGTACTTATCCGTCCTTCTCATCAATGGCGGTCCGCTGCTCGCGGTTGTCCTGTGTGCTCAGCTCCTCGACACGAACCCGGACACCTTCGCTTTGTTTTCCGCCACCTCCACCACACCCTTCTTTCCCCTCAGTGAGATCCTCTTCGTCGAGGTTCGAAAGGAATCGTTTCGGGAACTGGTCGTTGGCGGAACTGCCATCAACATCGTGTTCCTGACTTCACTCTCCTTCGTTCTCTTTCTGCTCATGAAGAGGAAACTCCTCTCGATTTCGGATGGGAAAGACGAGTAAGACAAGCCTCACTATGGCTCCCTCGAAAAAGCTGGGAGCCCAAAAACTGCAGCGAAATCGCGTCTCGCGCACATTCATGCAATTGACCGACTCTATTCCATATGATATTTTCGCGCGGGCTTTAGCGGGCGGGAGGGTCACTCCTCAAACATTTCGGCACTCAAGCAAAGCAAGTTGCTCTGTGATCTCTTTCATCACCGTGCCGGATCTCTGTTCGCCCCGAAGTTTTTTTTTACCGATGTTCATTTTCGTTCAGTGAAATCAAATCTACACAGGGAAAGAGGTGCTCCATGGCTGCGAAGAAAAAGACCAAGAAAAAGGCGACCAAGAAGAAAGCAACCAAGAAGAAAGCCGCTTCACGAAAGGCCTCCAAGAGCCGGGAATCCCTCATCGTGAGCAGCAAGGTAAAGGCCTTCATCAAGAGCCAGTCCTGCCTCACCGCCGGCGATTTCCTCACTGCTCTGAACGAGCAGGTCTATGATCTCGTCGCCACGGCTACCACCCGCGCACAAGGCAACAAGCGCTCCACGGTGAAGCCTAACGACCTCTAGGATTCGCGATCGGAGCCCGGCTATCCCCGGCGTCTGCCGGCTCGCCGGGCTCCGAAAATCATCACCGGGATCCTCCTGGTGATGATGTTGTACGGCTTCTTCACGACCACCCGCCAGATCCGCCAGGTCAGGCTCGGGCGAATCTCCTTTTCCTCTTCAGACGTCAGTAAATCACGTCTATAGCGCCGGATATGCTTGAAGAGGTGGACCCGATCTTCCCGCACAAGCCTTCGTCCAATCCACCGATGAAGGGGGGCGGTAAGAC
>JAJDCM010000278.1 GCA_029260825.1 Planctomycetota bacterium
GGCCCGTTTCCGGCTGGCGCTTGTATCGCCATGAACAGCGGTTGGGATCGGAAGATCAACTCACCTTCTTTTCGAAACGTCGATGAAAAAGATGTGATGCACTTTCCCGGCTTCCATCAGGAAACCGCAATCGCCCTTCTTGAGGATCATGACATCCACGATATCCACGATATCAAGGGACTCGCCGTTGACACCTTGAGCCTGGACCACGGTCCATCTTCCGATTTCGCCACCCACACGACCTGGCTACCCCGGAATCGATGGGGACTCGAGTGCATCAAAGGCCTTTCCGATCTGCCGGCAATCGGAGCGACTCTTGTCGTTGGAGGCCCGAAGATAGCAGGAGCTACAGGAGGGATGAGCCGTGTCTTTGCCCTCGTCTAGCAGCCCATGCAAGCTCATGCTAGGAAGAGAGCTTGCCGCCAAGATCCTCTCCGAGGCAACCACCGCCGCCAGGAAGCTCCACGCAGATACTGGAGTTCAACCCAACCTGGCAACCATCATGATCGGCAACAACTCTTCTTCAGAAACCTACATCCGGATGAAGAGTCTACGGTGTCGCGACGCAGGAGTCATCTCAACAACCTTGGTGCTTGGAACGTCAACCACGACGGAGACTCTGGTGGAAAAAGTAAGAGAACTCGGCTCGGATGACCGGGTTCACGGGATTCTTCTCCAGCACCCCGTTCCTCCGCCGATCAAAAAGCGCGAGGCTTTCGAAGCCATCCCTGCAGAAAAAGACGTTGACTCGGTTTCATCGTCCGCTGTCGGTCAGATGGTTCTTGGCATGCCCGGCCTACGCTCCTGCACTCCCGTCGGGATCATGCGTCTCCTCCGTCATTACCAGGTTCCGATCAAAGGAATGCATGCGGTGGTCATCGGACGAAGCCCGATCCTTGGACGCCCCCTCTCCTCGCTCCTGATCAACGACCACGCCACCGTCACCCTCTGCCATTCTCATACCCAGAACCTCCCGGACATCGTGCGTGAGGCAGACCTCGTCATCGCCGCTCTTGGAAAGCCCAGATTCGTTCGCGGTGACTGGATCAAACCTGGCGCCGTGGTCGTGGACGCCGGCTACAACGAAGGCAACGTGGGAGATGTCGACTTCGACGCTGCGTGCAGGAACGCCTCTCTGATCACTCCCGTCCCGGGCGGCGTTGGCCCCATGACGATCGCCGTCCTCATCCATCAAACCGTCGGCGCCGCAACGAGACAGCTCAAGCACTAGTGGGGTGAGTCAGAAGTTGTGTGGATAAGTTTCGAGGTCAGTGTCGTTGAGGTCAAAGGCGCGACGACAAAGCATGTTAGGAGCAAACATGTTGCGAAGGAGCAACGCAGACATCGGCGGCAATGGCCCGAAACTTATGTGCAGAACTTTTGACTCACCCCACTAGTCACGGTCGGTTGGGCACTTACCGGGCAAAAGAGATCACCACCGTTTCCGACCCCTCTTTGCTTTCTGAGGCAATGAGGCCGGAAAGTACCCGCTGACTCGGTCCGTCCGGGTCACCGATGCGTAGGCTATAGACCCCCTCCTCAAAGACCGCTGGATGATAATCACTCCCGGCGATGCGAAGTGTATAGACGATCTCGCCTCGATCATTGATCACCTGAAAAACCGGGTTCGAGAGGCCTTCCACTTCGATTCGGGGAAGCCAGCCCACCGGGTGCGGTGAGTAGTTCTGGTCCTGATGCACTTTGACCGGCCACCCCCGATACTGGCTCGCACCCGGTTCGCCGGGATCGATCCACCGAGGCCAGCATTCCATGACGATCTCTCTTGTCTTCCTTCCGAACCGGATGATGCCGTAGCCCGGAGCACGATCATAGAGATTTGCCGGCGCCTTCCCGGCAACAACCGGATTGGAGACAGCATGGACCGTCATCCGGTTTCCAAACCCATCCAGAAATTGGCCCGTGTACTTCGGGGCACCAGGTCTTCGGCCGCCCCCACCCTTCGAAGGAAACCAACGACGAGGCCAGGTATTGGCGATGGACGGAACGCACATCGCAAACCCGGCATCCTCCCAATCGTCCGTACCGTATTGAATCGTACTTCCCAGATGCTGGTCCCCCGCGATATGAAGGGCAAAACCCCGTCTCATGGCTTTCAATGCCTTGTTTCGCCCGGTCTGAGGCCATCCGTTTGAATCCGTATCCGCCGCGAGCTGTTGATCCTCCGGGTATTCCTCGGGCTCCGGGTAGCGAAGACCCGGCAGGACCGATCCACTCTTTGCCCCGGAAGGTAGGGTAGCCACGTTGGCAAAGATCGTCTGGGAGAGCACGACCTTCATCCAGGCACCCTCCGACCAATCAGCCGCCCAATCTTCCAGAAAATCGAGCTGACGCTGCCCAAGAAGAACCGCCCCTTCCACATCTGCCTGCGTAACAGGATCAAAGTCCGGGGCCTGGAACCAGCCGTTCACGACCTTTCCATCCGGAACCGAGATCGTCGCCGAAGATTTCCACTGTCGATCGCCAAGAACGGCAAAACTCATCCCCGCATATTCGATTCGGGTGTAGTAGACAGAAATGCCCTGGTCTACCGGACGAGGATCCACAGGATCGGGGAGATGGCTCGTCTGGGTCTCGTGAACCATGTTGACGAACCGGGGTCCCATTTTATAGCCGCCACTATCTTGTGCCGTGACACCCGGCCTTCTTTGGGCGGCTCGCCCCCCCGCACCCCATAGATTTCCATGATAAACATCATGGTCATCAGGAATACAAACACATGGAATGTTCCGGGCAAGGTCTCGAAACGCCCAGCACCACCGGTACCATTTATAGAGGTAGTCCTGAATCGCCTTGTCTTCCGGACGGGTTTGAGCCGGAGTCAGATCCCCCTCGTAGATCTGATCCCCGGAGAAAAACAAAAAATCCGGCCGGTGCTTCGACACCGCCCGCACGAGCTCACCGTGAGGAAACCAAACCCCGGAATGATTCCATCGAAGGCCACCTGTAAACACTTTGTGCCCCGTAAAGGCGGCAACGACAAAGTCATCCTTCTCCAGCGGCTCCCTGCGAATCTCTCCCTCGTAATAGGACGGCACCCTTTCATCGGACCTCAATAGAAGATCATACTTGATGCGATAGCGAACCGCTCGGGAAGCATCCCAGTTCTCAACGCGAAAGAGAAACGTCGAGGACGGCCGGCGAATCGTGGCCTCCGATAGGGTTTTCCACTCACTTCCGGATTGAACCTGAAGCTCGGCCGTCTGGGTGTCTGACGGCCCAAGAGGACCCATCTGGGCAGTCATCTTGAGAACACCCCCGCTCAGAGTATGCTGAGCGCAAAGAACCGGACCAAACTGCCGCTCTTGCTGTACAGAAACCTTCGTGCCATCCACCGTCCAGTTCTCGAACCAGAACCCTCCCGACCCCTTCTTGGATCCACGATGAGAAACCAACCCGATACCGCCATCCACGGAAGAGGCGTGAACGCTCACGGTAGCCTGGCTGATGAGATCACCGGACCGGGGATCATGAGCGCCAAGGTTCAAACGGTAACCGTCTTCTTCCGGCTCCGCCGTCAGGACAAGACGCACCGAGGTGGGCCAATCTCCCGAAAACCCGGAACCCTCCCGCTCTTCTCCGGAAAGCTCTGGCACGTCTTTGGGGCTGATCCCGCCACCAACGCTCCACTGGGATCCTCCTCCCTTGCCTTGCGGTCTGGAATTGTCAAAGAAACCAACCCTTCCCGAGGCGTCCATCACGGCCAGAATGCCTCCATCCTCCGCCGGCTTGTGGTGAACCATGGCGGTGAGCCGATAGTCCACGTGCTCACCACCGGCGCCAACCAAAAACCCTGTCCAGCCGTCGTCCGCGCAAGGTCCGTTCGTAACAAGACCCGTCGTAACACTCATCGAAAGAGTCCCGGAGTGAGGTCCTACCGATCGGGTCAGAAGATGCAGGGTCCGAATTGGAAAACGCTGGCTTCCCTCGAGGCACTCAACACGACCGTTACGAACTCGCCAATCCTGGAGTCGATTGGCAAAATAGTCAGGGCCGATCCAGCTTCGATTCAGGCCCTTTTCCCACCTACTTTGAAAACAACTCTCCCCGGCAAACGCTCCATTCGACGAGAATATGACCAGGGTCAAGATCGGTCCCAGGACTCCAAACTTCATATTGATCCCTCGAAACGATAGGCTTACGAGTCGGACTGGCTGCACGACCCGATCGAATAGCTCCGTTCAACTTTCCGTTAACAGGAGGTCAACACATGCTTCGCTATCTTGCAGGTATTCTCACGGGTGTCACCACTTGTATCTCCATCCTTCTCCTTCTCTGGCTTACTCAAAACGCATCTGCCTCATCCGGCGCTGTCCTGGGAGGTGGAGAAGTCGGGGAGATCAAACGAATTTTCTCCTTCCAGAACACCCAGAACAACTGGCGCCGCGTCACCATCAGGCGAAATCACGTTGCCATTCCGGCGGGCCTTGGAACCCTCGTTGAAATCTCGTCCGATGCGTCCGGATCCAATCTATGGTTCATCGATGATGACGGCATCCTTCGCAACCTCATTCTATCTCCGGGCGACCTGTACGAGGTGCGGGACATCGATAGCGTGTGGAAAGAAGAGTAGTTTATCCACTCGTTCTTCGGGCCAATCTCTCCTCGCGGGTAAGCGATGGGAAGAAGAGACGGAATAGTACTTCCAACCTTCGCGTGGGTAACTTAGCCTAGTTTTCCCTCGTGAATGGCGCGAACCGTGGCAATCGTATCGGCATCGGCCGGGTAAAAACCCGGACCTCTTTGCCCCTTCGATGGACCTGCACCGGTGCCCGGTCAAACTTCCATTCCATCGATACCTTGTCCATCCTTCCGAATGCGTCTTCGATTCCCTCGGAAGGCTGGGCTCCTGGGCTCCCTGCCGCAACTCGCCGACAAGAAGATGGGCGAGAAAGCGCTGCTCGTCCTGCGTAGCTCGGGCAAGGATCCGGCTCAGGATTTCCAATCGCTCCCTTTTGGGGTCTTCCGACTTTCGTGTGGGTAACTAGCCAACCAATCACCACGAGGCATCTCGAGACTTAAACACAAGAAAAATGGGAATGATCGAATGATCCGTGGAATTGAGTCCTTGGACGACTCTTAACGCCTGCTCCCTACAGCCTCCGGCTCTAAGCATGATCTGGGGCGCCCCCTCATACCAGCCGCCGTCAGCGCCGGCCCACACCCGAAGCCCAAAAGGTGCGACCGACGCTGACGGCGACAGGCATGAGGGGGCTGGCTAC
>JAJDCM010000279.1 GCA_029260825.1 Planctomycetota bacterium
CGCCGAAGTAAGGCTGGTCTTTGCTCCTCCCCACGGCGAGGAGATCCTCGCTTCCGAGCCTCCCGAAGGTCTTCCCCTCCTTCCGGAGGTGATCGTCAATCCTCATCCGGAACGTGGGATGCTCTCCTCGCTGCAACTCGCGCTCACCGGCATCGACCCCTCCGACTACCTTGGCTTTCTCCTCTGGCCCGTCGACTATCCGTGGGTTGAAGCAAATACCGTCCGAAGCCTGGAGGGAGCCCTTCGAAAAAGCGGTGCGCCGGTGGTCGTGCCGCTTCATGACGAGCGGAGAGGCCATCCTGTTCTCTTCCGGAGCGATCTGATCCCGGAATTGATGGGTGCACCGCTCACCCTGGGGGCCCGCTCGGTTGTTTGGCGACACGGGGAGGAGCTCATTGCACTCCCCGTTGAGGACCCGGGGGTATTGCAGGACGTAGATACTCCTGAAGATCTCGACAGCTTCCGTCCATCCTCGTCCTCCAGGTGATGGGCACGAGCAGCGGATGAGCTTCGTGTCGTTGACGACCTCCCCGAATGGACTTACAGTGGAAGTGGGGTTCAATGTCCCCGGGGGCTCGGGCACTCATTCTGGATATCGGGCAGGGCGCATATTGCGCCGGGAAAGACACCATGGCTTCGGGCACCGTACCGAGGCCTGAAGAAGGGATACTTCCATGAAATCGCGTCATTTGCGGGTGGCCTCCTGGCTCGGCCGCATCCCACTCCTTGTCGTCTCTCTTGCTCAACCCTGCGGTGCGGCTCTGAAGAAGGACGCGGTTCGTGTGGCCAGGACGTGGGAGGGAAAGTAATGAAGAGTCGTTGCTATCATCTCGGCCGACTCGCCGGCCTATTCCTTCTCTTTGGATCGGTGTTGACCCTGGCCGTGAGCTCTCTTGCCTTCGTGGTGGGAAACCGTGTATGGGCTACAAGTCGGGCTACGTTTCTTTTCAATCCCAACTTCGAGGATCCTGCTGCCGGAGACCCGGCTTCTCAGCTGGCGACTCTCCAGGCGGCGATGAATGCCTGGAATGGCCGGTCGAACTTCACCTATATCGATGGGGGCCAGACGAATCGAACGACCTTTCAAAATGATGGGGTCAATCACGTGCATTACAGTCCGGGAAGCTCCAACGGGGCCGCGCTGGCGGTAACTCTCGTTACCTTCAATGCTCAGGGGCTTCTTGATACCGATATCCGTTTTTATGACGACTTCGGGAATGGAGCTCCGATCGTCTGGGGCCTCAACCCGAACGGTTCTCAATTTGACATCCAGCACGTGGCGACCCATGAGTTTGGCCATGCCCTGGGTTTGAGCCATAGTGGCCTGGCAAACTCGATCATGTTTGCTTCATCAGGCAACGGAAACCTTTCGGATGAGCTGACGTTTGACGATCTCCTGGGTCTGTCGTCCGCGTATGGTCATCCCACGTTGTCCGTGTCATCGGTGACCCCCGCGACGATTCCTGGTCTGACATCGGGCCAGGTGATCACGGTTACCGGGACAGGATTCGTGGCCGGTAGTACGCGAGTGTTTTTGCGCAGAAATAACATGCAGCCGGAGAGAATCAGCGAGCTGATCAATGTGAATATTCTAGGACCCACCCTGTTGACCGGGGAGGTTCTTCCCCAGCAACCCGGAGAGAACTGGCCGATTGCCGTTCGGGTCAATGGAGATCAGACCACTCGCGCCAATAATCTCTTTTCCATCGGGAACCCGGATCCCCCCATCGTGACTTCCGTGGTGCCTTCCACCGGACCTCTTGTCGGCGGAAACGTGGTAACGATCTTCGGGTCCAAATTCACCAATCCTTCCGACCTTTCGGTGACCTTTGGCGGGGTTGCAGCTGCGCTGGGAACCGTAACATTGACCGAGGTTGAAGTGACGGTCCCTGAGGGGCCGGGCCTTGGAGATGTGGTTGTAACTTTGACCACAAGTGGGGGGGCATCGAACGGGGGCTATACTTACGGCGTGAATCCTCCGGCCCTGATTCGGACGGGTGGGTCCGGTCGACCGGGAGGTCGAGTGAAGGTGGAACTGCAGGGGGCGCCGAATCGCCTGTGCGCCTTGCTCGGTGACCTTCGGGAGGGAACTACTTCCAAGGGTCGTCTCAATTTAGGTCTGGCCTGTTCTGCGAAGTTCATGATCATCCACGATTCCTTTCGAACGATGGATTTGCCTCTGGATGAGCTGGGGCGGCGGGAGGTTGTCATCGAGATTCCAAACCGGGTCAACCTGGCGTTTCGGGACTTCTTCCTGCAAGGAGTTGTTTCGGAGCCGGGGTCAGGAGTGACCCCGACCGCCGTACTGCGAACAACGATCTTGCCTTAGAAGGCTGCGGCCTCGATTCCAAAGACGCCTCCTTTTTCCGGGAGGCGTCTCTTGTGAGTCGATCGGGAAGAAGCGCTCAAAAGGGCCTAAGAAATCCTGGGGTCATCCGTGATCTGCCATGAACAGCCTGTCCTGGAATAGCTTTTCGGGCCGGAAACTCCCTGGAGGATCGATGAAATCGGCAGAACCTGATGCACCTGATCCGGGCCGCCAGCCGGCCTCGGACCCCCCGAAACGAGATGCCCAGTGGATCCGCGACGCCGTGGTCAAGCACGAGCGAAGTCTGATCATCTCCGCCCATCGAATCCTCATGGACCTGGACCGAGCCCGAGAGGTGGTTCAGGAGACTTTTCTCCGTCTATGTGCCCAGGACCCGGAACGAGTCCAGGGACATCTGACCGAGTGGCTGTTCACGGTTTGTCGAAACCGAGCCCTTGATGTTCAGAGAAAGGAGAAGCGGATGAACCCCATGAGCGACCAGGATCTGGAAGCGCCGTCTAGTCCCGAGCCCGGGCCCCTTCAGGTTCTGGAGAAAAAGGAGTCGACGTCGGAAGTCGTGCTGGCGTTGACGGCTTTGTCCGGCAACCAGCAAGAGGTCCTCCGACTGAAGTTCCAGAATGGACTGTCCTACAAGGAAATCAGTCGGGTCACCAACCTCACCGTGACCAACGTTGGCTTCTTGATTCACACCGGACTCAAAACCCTCCGTAAGAGCCTTGCCCGGAGCAATGCCCCGGGGATGGCTCAATAAGGATGAGAGGCAATAAAATGAAATTCAATCCAGACGATCCCCGTCTCACCGCCTTTGCGCTGGGAGAGCTTGATGAAAAGGAGCGCCTCGAAGTCGAGGAGCAGCTCCGCACTTGTGAAGAAAGCCGTCGGTTCGTGGAAGAGACACGAGCCCTCGCTGACCAGCTAGGCTCCGAATTCTCGACGGAAGACTCACCTGGCCTTGCGGAGAATCAGCGGATGGTTCTCGAAGCACAGATCGAGAAGGTCGAGGCTGGGGCACTTCCGGTTTCTGCGGCTCCGAAGATTCGTTTTCTGTTTGCCAAGATCGCGGTTGCTGCCGCCGTGTTGCTGGTGGCAACGTTGAGCGTGTTCTGGAAGCAGTCAGGAAGTGACGAAGTATTCGTTGCGGATTCGGTGGGAGGGAAGCTGGGCGCGTCAACGGCAACCACCTTGTCGGCTACTCCTCGCCTGAGCGAAGAGGCCCAGAATGGGGCACCTCTTTTCAGAAACGAAACGAAGCCGAGCGATGACTCGAAGGAAAAGGACGGCCGGCAAAGGGGTCTTGATGGGAAGACTCGGGACTCGTTAGAGTCATTGGGTTACATCAGGGTCGATCCTCCCAAGAATCTGGTCCAGGGGAAGCCGTCCGTTTTGGTTCTTGGGGATGGACCTGCGGAGTCTCCTCCCGTGACATGGTCCCGGGAACAACCGAAACAAGGTGCCCGGGTCCAGCTGGCGAAGGGACAGACCGAGAAGAAGATTCAATATGACTTTGACTCGAACGGTGGCAGAGAGGCTTTAATCCGGAGTTCGGTCGGGTTGAAGGACGAAGTCGTTGCCGAGCCGATTCTTGAAGCGGCGCACGGTGGGAGCTCTTCTCGAGGGGGCACCACTCTGGCAAAATCCAAGAAGTCTGGCGGAACAGGCGGTGGCGGAAAAGCCAATGCTCCCACGAAGGCGGCAGAACTTGGCAAGACGCTACGCTTTTTAACCGCACCGCCGTCCTCTCCTGATCCCTCATCCCAGAAGGCCTCTGGTAGCCGGCGTCGAAAAGCGGGACAGGCGAAGCCGAGTTCCCCGGCCGAGGGTGAAGAGTCGACGGAAGAGTCATTGGACTTTCTACTGGGAAAAGGTGACAAGGATTCCATCGATCCATCGACTCTGGCTCGATCCGAAACGCGTGGATCGACCGAGCAGTACGCGAAGGTCGAAGACAATCCGTTCGTCTCGGTGAACGATCAGCCTCTCTCGACTCTCTCGGCTGATGTCGATACCGCTTCGTACTCCAATGTTCGACGCTTTCTTGCCGGCGGGCGCTTGCCTCCTCCCGATGCGGTTCGCATCGAGGAACTGTTGAACTACTTCAGCTACGACTACGAGCCGCCAGTCGGCGATGTGCCGTTTGCCGCCCATGTGGAGATGGGAGAGTGCCCCTGGGACTCGGAGCATCGTCTGGCTCGGATCGGGCTCAAGGGAAAGATCCTCTCGGATGAGGAACGACCGGCGGCCAACCTGGTTTTCCTGATCGACGTCTCCGGTTCAATGAACAGCGCGGATAAGCTGCCCCTCTTGCAAAAGAGCCTGGAGCTGCTGGTGCAGCGTTTGGGTGGTGATGATCGAGTGGCCATCGTTGTCTATGCAAGCGCATCCGGACTCGCTCTTCCGTCAACGACGTGCAACAACAAAGAGACGATCCTTCAGTCCTTGAACGGACTTCGGGCCGGTGGGTCGACGAATGGCGGCCAGGGGATTCAGCTCGCCTATGAGACGGCGAAGTCTCGCTTCATCGATGGCGGCATCAACCGAGTGATCTGGTGCACCGATGGTGACCTCAACGTGGGCACCACCGATCAGGGGTCACTGGTTCGTCTCATCGAGGAGAAGGCAAAGAGCAACATCTTCCTCACCGTTTTGGGGTTTGGAACCGGAAACTTGAAGGACTCGACTCTTGAGCAGATGGCCGACCACGGTAATGGCCACTACGCCTATATCGATTCCCTGGGTGAAGGCCGGAAGGTCCTGGTTGATGGAATCGGGGGAACCCTCATGACCATCGCCAAGGATGTCAAGATCCAGGTGGAGTTCAATCCCGCGATCGTGCGGGCCTATCGCTTGATCGGCTACGAAAACCGAGTCATGGCGGCTCATGAGTTCAACGATGACAAGAAAGATGCGGGTGAGCTCGGGGTTGGTCACACGGTGACATTCCTCTATGAAATTGTTCCTGCAGAATCGAGCTCGAAAGAAGGAGCCGTGGCCAAGGTGGATCCTCTCAAGTATCAGGCGGCCGCCGACCTCACGTCGCGGGCCTTCAGTGGGGAATCCATGACGGTCAAGTTGCGTTACAAGGAGCCGGAGGCCGATCAGAGCACGGCGCTCGAGTTCGGAGTGACGGATCGGGGCGCTGACCTTTCCATGACCAGCCCTGATTTTCGATTTGCCGCCTCGGTTGCTTCCTTCGGGATGTTGCTTCGGGGTTCCGAGCACAAGGGCAACTCCACGTTCGGAAGCGTACTGGAGATGGCATCAAACTGCATCGGATCCGATGTTAGGGGTTACCGGAGTGATTTTCTGACCCAGGTTCAGAGAGCCAAACAGATCTCGGGGAACTAGGAAGGGTGTTGAGGGCTCGGGGAAGAAAGTTGGGTGGTTGATCCGAAGACGCAGAGAGACTTTGTTTCTCTGCGTCTTTTTTTTCTTGGGCGTCAGTGATGTTGTGACGATTTCCGTTAGCGCGGATCTTCCAGCAACCAGTAGAGCACCTGATCTGCGAACCCGGCGCTTCGGGTGAGCCCCAGGTGATCGTCAAACAAGAAAATTGCCGCGGTCCAGTCCACCGGGGTCACAAGATGGGGTTTCCACTCTCCGGCGACCCGTTCGTCCAGGAGAGCGCTGGTTCTCAGCACCGTTCCGTCTCCCGGGCCATGGTGGGCGTATTCCACACCTCCACTGTCGTCAACCGCAACCACGGCCGCCGTGTCCTCCGCGTCCCCCGCAATGATGAACATGTCCAGTCCGTCTGGGCGCTTGGCTTCTTGATCCATCGCAGCATGGAACTGCTTGGCGGTGGATAGACATTTTTCCAGGTGTTCACGAGCAATCGCTCGCCGCCTTTTCGGGTCTTTTTCCTCGGGTAGAAGTTGGGCCAATACTTTTTCTTGATCCGGATTGAGAAGACCCCAGCCCCTTTCTTCCCAGACCGATGCCTCAAACAGGTCCACCCCTTCGTCTCTCCCGGGGTCATACACCGGGCCGTGACGGTAGCGGGGAAGAAGCTGATAGACGGCGGGTTGTGTTCCCACGACGGCCGGAGGAAATTCAGGAAGAAAGAATGCGAACTCGAGACCTACCAGTAGATTTCGAAAGGAAAGGACGGACCCGGCGTTCGGTGTCCCGACGAGAATTGCCCGGTCTACGTTCTTCGCTCCTGCCCAGGTAACTTCGGGGATGGAGCCATCCGCCGGTAGCGGTGCGGTTCCGAATCGAAGATAGTAGCGAAGCACCAGGCCGCCCATGGAATGAGCTACGATATCGAACTTTACTTCCCGGTCACTGACTCCGTAGATCTCATCCTGGTTTCTTTTCACCTGGATCTTCGTCTTCTCGATGAACTCGTGAAGCTTTCTTGCCGATTCAGGGAGGCTTCGTCGCCAGTCGTACGAGAACTGAAAGCACGTGTAGTGATCGTTGCCGTAGTCAATCGCTCCCATTTCGCCCAGGGATTGATCCTGATAGCCGCCCACTCCCAAGGTGCCGAGGATGTTGGCGTAGGCGGCAAGGTTGAGGGGCAGTCCAAAGATGCTCAGCTTTAACCGATCGAGAGCTCCTCGGGGCTCGACTGCATCTTTTAGCCCGCAGAGGGGTGTTCCTTCCCTCATGGGATGGGCGACAAGACGCGCGCCATCTGGCGAGGTCGGGTTGGCGTAGCTGCCCGCGAAGGCTCCCCAAACAACTCTGTCGCTTTCCCGGTCGACGAGTTTTGAACCAAGGATTCCGGGGATGACGATCACCGGATTGCGCTCAGGGCCGTGGTATTGAGCGGCTCGGTCGTAGAGTTTGCCAAGATCTGGTTGCCGGACGGAAGTCCTGCAGGCGGTCAGAGTCAGAGCGATCATCAGCAGGCCCGTCAACGGGAACTGTGATTTCATGGAGACCTCGATCGTTGTGCGAAGAACTTCGGTGCGCCCGTCTGGTCGGGCTAACCCTGGGAGCTTACTCTTGCCTGCCTTGCCGGAGTTGTGGCGAGAGGGCGAAGCTTTCGCGGCACCTTGACTCCTCGTCCGTACAATCCAAGAACGGCCCCAAAGGAATCCATCACCGCCGAGAAGAACTTCACTTTACTCTGGCGCCGGCTCACCGAATGGATGGCAATCTCTTTGACCCGGAACCCATTCATCTGGGCTCGGACGAGAAACTCGGTATCCCAGACCCACTTCTTGTCCTGCATCTTGGACAGGACGGCATCGACGACCTCTCGGCGAAACGCTTTGACCCCGCAGGAATGGTCGTGTACCCGGGACCCGAGAAGATGACGCACCATTCCGTTGTAGACGAGATGAGCCATCTTCCGCTTGCTCTCCCGCTTGGAGTCGCCGATGTACTTGGAGCCGACACAGCAGTCGAAACCTTCATCGATCCCGTCCAGCACCTCGCCTAGATGCTCGATGGGGATCTCGAGGTCTGCATCGATGTAGGCCACGGTTTCACCCGTGGTCGCGTCAAGTCCGAGGGTCAATGCTCCGCCTTTTCCTTGATTGACCGGACTTGCGATGACCTTGATGCGTCCTTTTTTATCGCTCTTGGCGATGTTGTTCAGGAGGTCAACGGTTCCGTCACTGGACCCATCATCCGAAAAGATGAGCTCCCAGGAGAGTCCTCGTTGTTCGAGAAAATCAGTGAACACCGCGGCGCTCTTCTCGATCAACTCAACCTCGTTGAAAGCCGGAACCACCAGGCTTAACTGGGTCAACTTCCTGCCTCCTGGGAAGCTTCCTCTCGGAAGCGGGCAATCACCCGATCGAGGATGTCACCGGTTGACATGGTCGGACGGAAATTGATGAGGGACTCGAGTTTTTTCAAATCAGGCATCCGGCGCATGGTGTCTTCAAAGCCTTTTGCATAGGCTTGCTCATAGGGGATGTAGACGATTTTGGAAGAGCTCTGACAGCGGTCGATCACTTCCTGGGCCAGTTCTTCCATGGAGATTTCTTCATCGTTCCCCACGTTCACGATTTCCCCAACTGCCTTCTCGCAGTTCATGAGGCGATCGAGGGCTTCCACCACGTCTCCCACGAAACCAAAGCAGCGTCGTTGCTTTCCGGTGCCAAAGACTGTCACCGGTTCGTTCTTCAGGGCAGAGGCAACGAAGTTGGGAATGACCATTCCATAGCGCCCGGTTTGACGGGGCCCTACGGTATTAAAGAGTCGAACGACCACGGCCGGAAGCTTGCCGATCTGGGTGTAGCTGAGAGCAAGAAACTCATCGATGGCCTTGGCGCATGCGTAGCTCCATCGAGCTCGACTTGGCGGTCCGATGAGAAGATCCTGATCCTCTCGGAACGGCATGTCTTCCGATTTGCCATAAACCTCCGAGGTGGAGGCAACGAGGACCTTCTTTCCCTTCTTGGCGGCGCATTTGAGAAGGATCTCGGTTCCCTTGATGTTGGTTTCCATCGTGTTGATCGGGTCATCCACGATCAGACGCACACCCACGGCAGCGGCCAGGTGGTAGACCTCGTCGCTCCGGTCCACCAGTTCCGCAATGAGCGGTTTATTCATGACCGAGTCGA
Organism: Planctomycetota bacterium; assembly: GCA_029260825.1. Lineage (GTDB taxonomy): Bacteria > Planctomycetota > JACOTG01 > JACOTG01 > JAJDCM01 > JAJDCM01. Next base: position 8,851 of record JAJDCM010000279.1, read on the forward strand.
TGGTGTAGGTGAAGCCGGGCTGTCCTTTGAGGTGTTCGATGTTCAGGATCGTGCCGGTGGATAGATCATCCAGCACATGGACCTCGATACCTTTGTTAAGCAGGTGTTCTGCGAGGTGGCAGCCGATGAAGCCGGCTCCACCCGTGATCAGGACTCTAGGATGCATCGAGGACTTGGTCTCCTGTCGCTGATCGCTTGGATCGGACGACGACTGTCATTCTTCTCGCTCCGTGGTAGAACGGACCTCCCTTGGACTTGGTGGGTTCCAAGGATCGCACGAAGCAGCACATTTCACCCTTTTTGGCAGATCGAGACAAGTGTTGGATCCGGGAACCGAAAGAAACGACGAATTCACCCACGTCGCTCAGGCTCGGCCAGGGGAGACTATCCTGGCCATCGTCATTCTGGCTGCCGTTCTCACCGTTTTTTTTTCCCGATTCTTGTTCGGCGGTCTCGCTCTATCCCCGTCGGATGTCCTGTACTCGGTCGACCCCTGGTCTGCTGCGCCTCCCGAGGGTTATGAGGGGGCTCACAACTCCAACCACGGGGAACCGATCCTCCAGATCGAGCCCTGGCGTGATCTTGCCGCCGATGAGTTGAGCCAGGGCA
>JAJDCM010000280.1 GCA_029260825.1 Planctomycetota bacterium
TGGCAGTTGAACTCGGGCATCTCATCGTTGATCATCAGCATGGAGTCTCCGATGAGGAGCTGTGCGTTCATGATGCGATTGGTTTTGTCGCAGGTGTTTCGGTAGAGCTCGGTAGCAGAAAAGGCGGTCTTGTAGAAGTCGATGGCCTTGGCGGCGCCGTTGACCACGAGGTAGGGACTGAGTGTGTGGAATCCATCGGGAATCGGATTGACGTCTGACATGGATCTTCTCCTGTGGTAAGTAATATTATTATGTTGAGGCGGAAGTTGTCGGGGCACGATGCCGTATTGAGATCTGGAGCGAGGAGGGGGCCTTTTACTCTGTCGTTTGCTTGAACGGCTCTGCCAGGTCGGGTTTTCCCCATTCCGCATACAACCGGACCAGAAGCTCTCGAGCGACGGCGGCATCGTTGTGGGTCATCCCCAGTTGAGCTTCGAGGATTTTCTCACCCCTCAAGAGTAGCTCCTCTGACTCGGAATAGAGCTGAAGCTCAAGAAGGGAGCGGCCGATTCGAACGATCGCGGCCCCCATGAACCAGTTGGGAGATGGGTCGCCTGCTTGAAGAATCCGAAAGGCTTCGCGGATGATCTTTCTAGCCTCGCTGGTTTTTCCTTCAGCTCTTTTCATGTCAGCGATGAATGAAATCGCCTCGGCCAGATCGACGGAATGAGCTTTCCTGTTCAACCCCAATATTTTCTGGGCCTCTTTTGCCATGCGAGCTCGCAGCTCATATTGCCCCTCGGGTTTGAGGGCGTTTGCCCAGCCGATCAAGAGTCTGGCGATGGCGATGGATCGAGGATCTTCATCCGCAAGGAGCCGGCTCCGCTCCGCGAAGAGTTGTTCGAGAAGAGGCGTCAGTTCGGGAGCCTCGATCGTGCCCCGGGAGGCGGGGAATGCAATGCCTCCGCAGAGCGTGTTCACCTGATCCAGGATGTTGATCAGGACTTGTTCGCTCGTCGAAAAAATATTGCGGGCGACTTTCCACTGCATGATGAAATTTCCGTAGGCGCTTGACTGAGCCAGGGAATCTCGATAGAGCCTGCCTTCTTCCGGCTTTCCCCATTCTCCGTAGAGGCTGACCATGCGCATGAGGGATTCGACCGCCATCCAGCTCGACGTACTTTCAGTCATGGCCAGAATCGCCTTGTGGCTACTTTGAAGAATCGGTTCGGCCTCGGCGAATCGGCCTTGCTTGACGAGTGTTGCACCCAGGACGGACTCGGCCTTGGCGATGGGAAAGGCGCCCTCCCGGTGAACTCTTCGCAGCGCGGTGATGGTGTCGCGAATGAGATCCTCGGCTTGCTTCTCTTTGCCGAGGTTGTTCAGGATTCCAACGAGGAGAACAACACTTGCCGCAATGTCGGGATGATCGGGGGGTAGCTCTTTTCGCTGGATCTGCAGGGCCATCCCGAAGAAATCCTCAGAATGGTGTTCATGGGGCGTGTACCACACAAGATATCCGCCCGCGAGAAATGTGTCGGCGACGATTGCCCAGAGTGGATCCTTGTGGGCAAGGGTCGACCGTGATCGTGAAACCGATTCCGCAAAAATCTCTTCGACTCCATCCAGAGCGTCCGGGGCAACCGACCAGGCTCCCCCTTCAACGAACTTGACGAAGTTGCCGAGGAGTTCGGCGAGCTCCGGATGTTGTTCCGCGATGCATGCCATCCCTGCGTTGTGGGCTCGCTTGCTGATCTCAAAGGCGTTGCTTCGATCCAGATTGAACGACACGTTGGTCAGGGCCCAGAGGACCTGATACAGCTCAAAGGAACTGAAGGTGGGGCGACCAAGAATGTTGGCCCTCCCATTTTGATTGATCTTTTCAGCAAGCTCAAGGGCGAGATTGAGCTGTATTTCCGCCTTTTCCGATTCGGAAAGTGCCGTGTATGCCCGGCCGATCGTGCCTCGAATCCGAGCTTCAGCCCAGGCTTGCCCGGCGAAGACTTCGGAGGCCTTCTCCGCGGTATGATCCAGAACGGTGACCATGGTCACCTCGGGATTCAGAGCGATGTTGGGGTTGCTGAGAGCAAGCGTCGAGAGCAGGAAATCGAGGGCAACCGTGGTGAGTTGGGCTTCCTCTCGGGCCAGGTTTGCGTTGTGATCGGCCTGGACCTTGCCGAGCCAGGTGCCGATCATGCCGATGATGAGAGCGATGGCGATGAGAATGGCGGAAAAAACCGGGGTCCGGTTGCGGTCGAGGAACTTTCGCAGCCGGTAGGCCGCTCCAGGAGGGCCGGCAAGAACCGGTTCTTTTTTCATGTGTCGCCGGATGTCTTCGGCGAATTCACTGGCGGTGGCATAGCGTCGGCTTCGTTCCTTCTCCAGGGCTTTCATCACGATCCAATCAACATCGCCTCGGAGCCGTCGGCTCAGGGAAGCGGAGTCCAGTCCGTGAGTTTGAGCAATGGTGGCGTCGGCGGTGGTGCTGATGCGGAGCGATGGTCGAAGGGGAGACTCTTCTCGAATGCGCCTTTGAATTTCCAGGAGTCCGACTCCATCGATCTGCGCCGCGTGGAACGGAGTCGCTCCGGTCAGGAGTTCGTAGAGGAGGACGCCGAGTGAATAGATGTCGGTTCGGGTGTCGACATCGAGGGCAGACATCTCCGCCTGCTCAGGGCTCATGTAGGCCGGAGTTCCAATGAACTGTTCATACCGGGTGAAGAGGGTCTTTTCCGTCAGGCGCGTGTGCATGGCCTTGGCCACGCCAAAGTCGATGATCTTGATGAGGGGGAGGCCATCGTGGAGGGTCACCAGCACATTGGAGGGCTTGATGTCTCGATGGATGACCCCTTTTTGATGAGCATGTTGAACGGCCTGGCAAACGCTGGCGAAGAGATCGAGACGTTCCACCGTGGGAAGACTGTTCTTATCACAGTATTCGGTGATCGAGACCCCACGCACGAGTTCCATCACGAAGTAGGGTCTTCCCGAGTCCGTTGCGCCGCCGTCGTGAACCTGAGCGATGTTGGGATGATCCATGAGGGCAAGAGCCTGTCGTTCTGCCTCGAACCGGGCGACGACTTCCTTGGTATCCATCCCGAGCTTGATGATTTTGAGGGCTACTTTGCGGACGACCGGTTCCTGTTGTTCGGCCATGTAAACCACGCCAAACCCGCCCTCGCCGATGACTTGTAGTAATTTATATCGTCCGATGACCGCTCCGGGACCCTCGGCAATCGCTGCGGCAAGGAAGGGGCCTCGGTCGGATACGGGGGATAGAAAGGAGGCATCTCGTTCGAGCCTCGCGAGCAACCTTTCCACGTGATCCCGTAGAGAGGCCTCGCCGTCACATTCCCGGTCAAGAAACTTCTTTCTTTCTTCGGCGGGAAGGTCGGCCGCCTCCTGAAACAACTTCTCGACACGGTTCAGATCGTATTCGGTCATGGTTGGGCTACTGAGGTCTCGAACAATCATGTAAACGGGCTCCTGCCTCCGGGATGACCGGTTCGGTACCGGCATTCAAGGAGCAGTGCGTTGTTTCGTGTTCGAGGCCCTCACTCTTTCTCAAAAAAATGGGAAGTCTCAACGGGAATCCCCGTCACCAAGTTTCTCCTGGAGCCATGCCTTGATGAAGCGCCACTCCCGCTCGACTGTGCCAAGGGATAGTTGAAGAGCCTGCGCGGTCTCCTCCGCAGTGAAGCCGGCAAAATAGCGAAGGTTTACGATTTTACCCTTGCGGGGGTCTTTCTTTTCGAGGGTGGTAAGAGCCTCGTCGAGGGCGAGAATGTCTTCATGGGGGGGCAATATGGATAGGTCGGCGTCCTCCATGTCGACTCGATCGCGATTGCCACCATGCTTCACTCGGCCCTTGCGGCGAGCTTGTTCCACAAGGATGCGTCGCATGGCGAGGGCGGCCGCGCCAAAGAAATGGCGTCGGCCATTCCAACCCGGATCCTTCTCTCCTACGAGCCGGAGAAAAGCCTCGTGCACGAGGCCGGTCGCCTGAAGAGTCTGTTCCCCTCGTTGACGGGCCAGCCGCGCTCGAGCCAGAGACCTCAGTTCTTCGTAGACGAGGGGAAGGAGGTCCTGTCCGGATTGGAGTTCTCCCGAGCAACTCTCGTCAAGAATGCGAGTGACGTTTCGAGATCGTTCTCGGTCTTTTTCCGAGCGCTCGGTCATGAATCGATCCGGTGATGAGGGAAGAAGCAAACGGGCCGCCAGGGCAACGAAGGTTCGCTCATCTTAGGATATTCGATCTTGTTCGGCCAGATGGGGCCTGAACTCGTGCCTTTGGGGCAATGGGTATTCCTATGTCCCACCTCCAGCTCTGGTCTCCGTCATATGGACCCACTCGATGTTGTTCCACTGAAAAGGAGAATCGGCCGGATCCTGGACGACGCTTGTTGCGTAGGATCCATCTCGATTCCTGGTCGTCTGAAATTCGATCCAGGTTCGGTCGCCATTTTCGAAGTTAAAGGTCGCTCCATCGTCGTCATAGAGGAGACCCTTCCCACCGTTTTCTCCGTAATGTCGGAGGATCAGCGTGTCTCGTTGATCGTATGTTGATGTCCGGGTCAGGGCTTCCAGCATGGGAACGATCGATCCATCTTTGACGAAGAGCGGAATGCGAGAGAGTTCGGAGGGAATGGTGATCAGCTCCCCGTCTCCTGCGTAGGATCCGTCGTAAAAGTCAAACCACTTCCCCTTCGGGAGGGTGACCTGACGTTCCTTTTGGCCGGCGAGAAACGGGGCGACCAGGATACTCTCTCCCATCATGTATTGATCGGTGACGTTTCCGGCGACGGACAGGTCCCATTCGGTTGCTGTTTCGGATGGAGGGCCAAATCCGTCTTCAAGAATCATGGCTCGAAAAGGAGGGGTTCCAAGAAAACGGTATCGAGCAAACATGGTGTAGAGATAAGGCAGGAGCCTCAGCCGGAGTTGCATCACGTCTTTGACGGCCTCGTTCACGGTTGGCCTGGACCAGGGCTTTGTCCGGGATGACCATCCATTCAATTGAGCAAGAGGAGAAAAACACACGGTCTGCATGCGTCTTACCCACTCTTCAGGTGTTTTTGCGCTCCGGATTTCCGGCGTCCAGAGAAGTCCGGAGAAACCGCTGTTGCAAAGAGCGGTGATGAAGTGCTTGTGATCATAGTGATCGCTGTAGAGAACAAAGGGGAGCGAAGAGGCTCCTGCATGGGAGGCTCGGACGAGCCCGAACGTGCGCTGGTTCCTCTGTCGAAACACATCGTTCAGGGTTCTTTGGGTCAGGAGTCCGTAGATCTGGCGGAGCTTGAGGCCGTCGATTCCGGACGGAAACGTTGCGTGGTCGGGCCAGAGCCAGCTGTCGTATCCATCAACCTCATCGATCTTGTACCCGCTGACTCCCAGGTCGACGTGGCTCGTGGCGTGATGGGCAGCGAAGATTTTGCGCGCCGGTTCCAGAGAGAAATCGGGGACGACCCCCAGCCAGACAGTGTGGGAACCCGTGTGTGGAAGAATCGCCTTGTAGATGGAGGAATCGGGTGAAACATAGGGATTCTCCCAGAGGTTCACGCGGACTTTTCTCTTTCCCATCTCGGTAAGAAAATGACGAGGGTCGGGAAAGTTCTTTTGGTTCCAGTCGAAAGTGCAGGGGTAAGACTTACTATGCCACCCGGGCTCGAGGCCGATGACGTCCAGAGGGAAATCCTGGTCACGAAACGCATCGACTTCGGCAAGGATCTCATCCGAACTTGCGTTGGTGCGCACCCGGTGCCAGAACCCCAGGCCCCATCGAGGCGGTAGGCACCCGCCGCCGGAATAGAGGTTGTAGCGACGCACCACGGAAAGGAGGTCGGGGCCGGTGAACACTCGAATGGAGAGTCCGGGAAAGGCAACACTCGCTTCGACCGCATCGGAGGGAGGATGAGCGTTCCAGTTCGAGTCTGTGTTCCGATCCCGGGGAGTGGGGAACTCAGGGCTGTCTTTTCGGTTTCCCATTCCGGCGTAAACAGAGATGGGGCGTGATGTGTCAAAGAGCACCCCATAGCCTCGGCTTGAGATGTAGAAAGGAACCGGGGCATGAGTTCGCTCCTTGCCCGATTTATAGTGATCGACTCGAAGGTGCAGGATCTGTCCCCGTCGCTGGAGTCCTTCGAACTGGAGCCCGAAGCCGTAGATCTTTTCATCAGCCAGAAGCGGGAGTCGGACCGAGGCCCGGTGGTCTCGAACCAGGAACCGAACTTCCGTGGGTCCCCAGGGGAAATCGCCTGGAGGTAGTTCTTTGAGCGCCTCGGTGCGGGGAGGATCGGAAAGATCCATCGGGGTCGGGCTGTCATTTCGTCCGACGGATGCGGCCCAGACTCCCGGTTCGACCTCCTCGAAGTCCGCGATTTGCATGCTTTCCAGGGCCGGACTGAATGTCCCGGGAAGCTTGTCGACAGAGGCAACCGACGGAAGGTTCTCCGGTATTGTCTTGCAGCCGAAGAAGTAGATCGTTCCCGCAAGGATGAGGAGGGTCAGTAACCTGGAGCTCGAACGGGGGCGATTCACGTCGGGTTCTCCTTGGAAGGGGAAGGGCGGACCCAGTAGGGGATGTAATCAGCAAACGTTGCCAGAGCGGCCGAGGCCACGACGAATGAGCCGGGGAGGAGGAGACCTGGCGTACAGGAAATCCCCAGCAGGAAACAAAGAAGGATCGCAGGAACGGTGGACTGGATGAGATCCCGAATCACGAAGGCGGGATGAGCAAGGAACCCGGCCGGAACGCTTGTTACCTTCAATTCAGTCGGCGGAGGTGTCTGGGTCAGATGGTCGGGTGTTGCTGGTAGAGACTCTCCGGATCGAGCCCAGGATGTCAGGGCCTCGTGGAGGTCCTGGAAACGACGTTTGGTTTGAAAAGCTGACTCGGTGTTACAGGGATAGAGGGTGGATGTTTGTGTGATGTCGTCTTCGTCCTTCCAGCGGATCACGATGTTGGTGGATCGCCGCCACATCGGGGGGCCGTTCACCAGAGCTACCGAATGAAAACGATTTCGCGCCAGCTGAAAACATGTCTTTTCCCCCTGGAAGATGAGACTGTCTCCGAACAGGTCAAGGAATCCGAAGTCCCAGATCAGAAAGCCGTCATAGCGGCGGGGTTCGGCATCGGGCGAGAACCCCACAAAGATCGAATCCGGCTCGATCGGCTTCTTTTCCCGATTTCGTCTCTCGTGTATCTGTCGAAAAAGACTCGAGTGGATCCAGTGAAGCCAGAGCCGGGTAGCGATCGGAATGGCGAGAAGGGTGAGGATCAGTCCGATGACATAGCCAGCTGTGGCGAACCGTCCGGATCCGTCTCGACCCGTGACGAGGAAGACGATGAGGAGTGGAATCAGGACATCGGTGGAACGGTAAACCCAGTTATAGAAGAGAACGGAACGGCGTTGAAAGTTGAGAGAAAACGCAGCTTCGCTCACCACCGAGACCATCGGGATCTCGAAATGTTCCTCGGGTTCATCCTCGGTGAAAGTCGGGCCGGTCAGGACGGCCAGGCGTTCTTTGGAAAGGCCTGCTCGTTCGGCGATTTTCTGGGTGCGCTCTACGGTCGAAGGGTGGGAAGCAAGAAAACCGGGCCAGGATCCCTCGAGAGGGATTCGATTCAGGCGTGTGAGCTTGACGAGCCCCCGGATGAGAGCCTCAGGATCTTTGGAAAGGTTGAAGGCCTGGCTGTCCGCACGTCGCTCGATTGAGCGAGACACGATCGCCTTCAGGAGGAATCCCAGGAAGAAGCAAAAACAAATGCCGAGAATGCCAAGGGGGTTGAAAACGTTGTAGTCCGATGCAACCTCCAGGATGGCAAAGGGGATCAAGACTCCGGCAATGAACGACCACTTGAGACGACTCACGTCCTTTCTCTGGAGGTGCGCCATTTCGTGGGACATGACGGCGTCCACTTCTCTTTTGCTGAGTTTGGTGACCAGGTCGTCGGTAAAGAATAAGACTCCATTCCGAACCACTGCCGCCATGGTGACGTCGAGCTGGCTACTTGCTCCTACGATGACGGACTTGACATCGACTCCGGCCGTCTTCGCAATTTCAAAAATGCGATCCCGAAGATCACCTTCGGTCAGTGAGTAGTAAGTTAGTCCGGTACTCTTGATCAGAAGCTTCATTCCCAGAAAGAACGAGAGGAGACAGAGTCCACCCAGGGCTGCTCCGAGAGGGAGTTCTCCCGCAATGAAAGCCCAGGCGGAAGCCGCGATGAGAAAGATCGGGAGGACTCCTCGTACGAAGGTCGAGGCAAGCTGGCTCAAGGCGGTGAGGCTTGTCTGTTTTCCTCCGAACTTCTTTCGGTCCACATCATTGATGAGGGGAAGAGCGATGAGCATCACGAGGACAGGAAGCGGGAAAAGAACGGCAAAGTGGGTGATCATCTTGACGAGGAGAGAGGACGTTTCTACGTTCCAGTTTGCGTAGTCCCAGAGCCCGGTGAGCAAGACCGCTTCGAGCCAGACCAGAACCGGAACGATCTGAATCCACCGCCGGATTCGATTCAGGGTGACCCAGGACTTCGGGATATCGTCCAGGTCGGAGATGATCATCTTGGCCCGGTAAAGGACGGTTCCGCCGATGAAAATGATGAGGAACAGGAGTCCGGAGCAGACCATGATGAGTTTGTGGGTCGGCGTAAATTCAAGGAGGATGGAAACCGTCGAGGCAGTGCCTGGCTCCAGCTCTCGTTCAATGAAGAGATAGTCGCTGGTGCGTGATCGAAACGTCGGATGCAGGGACTCATCATTGAAGAGAATGGTTTCAGTTCCAGCTTTTGGAACGAAGATCGAGAGGCTGACCGGGGTTTCATCGGACGGGTCAAAGAGCGAAAAAATCGGTAGGGTGTCGATGGAGAAAGAAAGTTTGTCTTGGGCAAAAATCGCATGACGATGACGGTGTGCGTGGATAATCCAGGTCTCCTCCGATAATTCCCGATAGGTGACCTTCGTCTCGGGTCCTAACCAATCGGTGAGAATGGGGAAGATCTCCTCTTCCTCTTTCGGTTCATTTGAGGATCCGATCGTTACGTAAACACTGCCGTCCTGGTTGACCGTAAAGTCGACGAATTTATGGGACTCGGAAAGAGCGAGGAGAGACTGCCCCCGGATGAGAATAGCCAGAAAAATCAGAGAAAAACGGATCATGGACGTGGGCATGGCGACTCATTTTCCTACTGACCGGTGGCCTTCTTGGTGGAAGCGGAAAGGCAATACAACCGATGGTGGCCACGAAGGTAGAGGTCGGCTCCAATGAACACTGGCGAGGCGTCGAAGCTGTCGTCGAGTCTGTTTTCGGAGAGGATCTCGAACCTGGATCCGTGGCGGAAGACAACCGTCAATCCTTCCCGGCCAACCGCGTATATTTTGTTATCGGCCCCGGCCAGAGAGGCATAGATCGAGCGGATGCCTCCGATGCGCTGACGTTCGAAGTGGACCTTTCCTGTTTTCTTGTCCAGGCATGTGAGGATCGCCTTGTTTTGCTTCAAGAAGTAGAGATTGTCATCAAGAAGGAGGGGGGATGGGACGTAGGGTGTGTCCCTGTCGTGTTCCCAGTTGATGGCTTCTTTGTTCGTGATGTCGCCGATGGCGGCGGCAAGGTTGATGGAGAGGAGTTTACTTCCCCGATAGCCGCTCGTCACGAAAACGTGTGTCGCGTCGGCAACCGGGGAGGGGATGGTGTTCACCGTCATGCCGGCTGCTTCCCAGATGACGCCTCCGGACTCGAGGTCGTAACCTCGGGTCTTGTTCGTTGCGTTGATGATGATCTGCTGCTTGTTGCGGACATTGAGGATGAGGGGAGTTGACCACGACGTGATTTCATCTCGCTCTTTTTTCCATCTGGTCTTGCCCGTTTTGCGATCGAGAACGGTGAGAAAGGAATCGTCTTCGTGATCCCAGTTGATCACGACGTGGTCTCCGGCAAGAGCCGGGGAGCTTCCCTCTCCGAATCCTCGTCTGGTTCGCATGTCACCAAGGTCGACGGTCCACAGCAGGTTCCCGTCCAGGTCGAGGCAATAGGTGCCGTTCGATCCAAAGTGAGCCACCAGGACTTCACCATCGGTGACGGGTGAATTCGAGGCCCAGCTCGAATCGATGTGCAGTCCTTCATGGGGCGCTTTTTCGAGAAGCGTTTTCTGCCAGAGGATCGAGCCGTCGCGTCGATCGAGGGCAATGACCTGAAACTGAACCACCCATGCTGGAGGCACACCGCTTTTCTGGCGCCATTCCGGAAGTCCCTGTTCCGCCGCGGCGACGGTTTTCGGATCCACGGGTTTGTCTGTCTTGACCGCGGTCGTCAGGAAGATTCGGTCTTCCCAAACGATCGGTGTCGAATGACCCTTGCCGGGTAGATCGACCTTGTAACGAACGTTCTGGCTCTCGGACCAGCGAACTGGAGGAGTCGCGTTTGCGGAGGCTCCTGTGTTGTCGGGCCCTCGCCAGCTGGGCCAGTTCTCCCGGGTCTTTGGTTCGCCAGAGGCGATGGAAGACGTGAAGGGAAGGAAAAATAGCACCGCAGTCAAAACCAGGGGGAGATTCTTCATGGTTTCCTTTATCCTTGTGGCTCGGCCCTGGATCGGGTCACCAGGGTTTAGTGACGGTCTCCGTTCATAATCGATTGAGTGAGAAGATTCAATTCATCCTCTCCGGGAGCGCAAAAACTTGGCTTCACGTCCCCTCGTTTTCTGCCTACTTATGGCTAGTGTGCTTTTTTTTGCCGGTGCTTCATCAGCGCAGGGTCTCGCGCAAGATCCGGAAGAGGCCAGGGACTCCGCGAAGGTTCGAGATCCGTTGAAGGTCTATCGGGATCGAATCGCGGGTTTCAAGCGGGGCAAGGGAGGGCGAAAATACAAACGAGCCGTGGAAAAAGGTCTCGATTGGCTGGCATCGCAGCAGTCGCCCGTGGGGTACTGGAACTGTTCAGATCACGGGGGAAATGCGAAGCATCACGTCGGCGTGACCGGATTGGCACTCCTTTCCTTTTTGGGGGCGGGGCACGGTCCCGATTCGGAAGAGCACGGTGAAACCGTGGTCCGAACCCTGAAGTTCTTGCTTCAGCAACAGAAGAGCCTGGGTGGTACCGGGGGGTATTCCGGGAATCATCCCGAGTCCACCTACGAACACGCCATTTGTACCGCAGCCATGGTGGAAGCTTATGCCCTCTCGGGAAGGCGTGACCTACGAGATTCTGCCGAGAAGGCAATTCAGTTCATCTATCAGTTGCAGAATCCCTATGGTGGCTGGCGTTACACAGTCCTGGATGGATCAAGCGACTCCTCGATTACCGGATGGATGTTAATGGCGCTCAAATCCGCCAGACTGGCCGGGCTTGAAGTGTCGAGTCCAAGCGCAAACAACGGGGTGACTTTCCTGAAGACGATGATGGACCCCAAGACTTTTCGAGTAGGTTATGTTACTGCCGGAAGCCCGCCGGCCCGGCTTGCCGAAACCGCGAAGAAGTTTCCTCATGATCAATCCGAGTCTCTGACGGCGGTTTCGCTTGCGGTACGACTTCACTACGGAGAAAACGAAAAGAGCGCGCCGATTCAGGGCATGAAGAAACGATTGCTGGACTTACCTCCTGTTTGGGAAGAGCCGCGCATCGACATGTATTACTGGTACTACGGGGCGATGGCGACCGAGCTTTTGGGTGGAAGCGCCTGGACGAGATGGAAAAAGGCCATCGACAAGGTCATTCTTCCAAAGCAGATCGAAGAAGGAGTTCATGCCGGATCCTGGGACGCCGCAGGAGCCTGGGGAAGTACCGGGGGAAGAATTTATTCCACCGCGATGATGGTGATGATCCTCGAAGTTCCCTATCGCTACTGAGTTTTCCTTCTGAATCACACCACTTGATCAGCTCATTTCCTCTTCAAAGAGAGCCTGGTCCAGCTTCGCCACCACGTGATCGGCGTTGAGTTCGGAGAAAATAAGGGGGGGCTTCATCTTGATCACGTTGTGAAGAGGGCCGTCCGTGCTGAGAAGGATGCCCTGTCTTCTCAGGTTTTCCACGATGCGGGAGGCTTCGGCTGCTGCCGGTTCAAAGGTCTCTCGATTTCGAACAAGTTCCACCCCGAGGAAGAGACCGAGGCCGCGCACATCACCGATGAGCGGATGACGATCAAGGAGCGCTGTCAGGCCGGTCTTCATTCGCTCACCCACACACCGGGCGTTTTCTTGAAGTCGTTCGTCCGCAATGACGTCGAGGACTGCGAGTCCGACGGCGCAAGAAACCGGATTGCCACCATAGGTGTTGAAGTATTCCATTCCGTTATTGAAAGAATCGGCAATCTCTTTTGTCGTCACCACGGCCGCGAGCGGGTGTCCGTTTCCGATGGGTTTTCCCAGGGTCACGATGTCGGGAACAACACCTTGAGTTTCAAATCCCCAGAAGTGTGTGCCGACCCGACCAAAACCGACCTGCACTTCATCGGCGATGCAAAGTCCGCCGCACCGCCGCACCTGATCGAACGCGTGGGCCAGGTAGCCGGGAGGAAGAACGACCTGCCCTCCGCAGCCGAGTAGAGATTCACAATAGAACCCGGCGATCTTCTTTCCTCGTGATTCCGCATCGGTAATCGCGTCTCCCACGGATGCTGCGTATTCCTCTCCGGCGGTTCTCGGGTCGCGGTGAGGGCCGCGATATGGATCGGGCATCGCAACCTGATGGACGTGACCGGGGCGACCGGTTCCGCCAGGTCCGTCATACTTGTAGGGGCTGAAATCGATGAGAGAGCTGAGGTTTCCGTGATAAGCGCCGGAAACGACGATTGCCTCCGTTCCTCGGGTATGGGCACGGGAAAGACGCCAGGCCAGATCGTTGGCCTCGCTTCCGGAACAGACGAAGAAGCAAACCTCGAGAGGATCAGGAAGAGTGTTCGCCAGCCGCTCTGCGTACCGAACGAGGTAGTCGTGAAGATAGCGAGTATTCGTATTCAACCGTTCCATCTGATCGGAAGCGGCCCTCACGACGCGCGGATGACAATGACCCACATGACTGACATTGTTGACGACGTCCAGGAAGGGCCAGCCTTCTGCGTCATAGAGATACTGTCCGGATCCCCGGACGATCTTCAGGGGTTCTTGATAGGAAACACCAAGAGACCCTCCGAGGTGACGACTTCGTCTGGAGAGGATCTTTTTTGGGCTTTCTCCCGGGTGATGCTCGAATACAGGAAGACTGTTGCACGCCTTCCGATACGCGGAAACGATGCGATCGTAGGGGATGCTGCCTAGCTGAGCAAGGGCCGTCCAGGCTGGTTTTTCCGAAACGGAGAGATACTCGTTGTGGGGGGCGTTCTTTCGCTGGACGGCGCAAAGCGTCACGCTGAGGCAGAGGCGAATTGAAATGAGGGCGGGAAGGAGTTCAAGCTCGAGGTCTACGATAGGACGCACGGAGTGATAGCCCGAGATCACATGACTGGAAGAGGTAATCGGATCTACTTTGTTAAGAAGGGCGTAGGCGGCGCCTACTGCCGCATCAAAAATCGGAGATCCTTCCACCATGTCTCCGAAGTCAAGAAGGCCGGTGATTCTTCGCGGATGGCCTGAGTTTGAAACGACCACGTTGAAGTCGTTGGCGTCGTTGTGAATGACTCCTTGAGGCAGCGCAGAAAGCTTTTCGAGCACCTCATCTCGGAACCTTTTAAAGAACGATCTCACCAGGTTCCGCTTCTCGGTGTCTTCGATGTGATCAAGGTAGAGATCTTCGATCTTCAGGGCGCCTCGAAGATCCCATTGAAACTCACGGGCCAGGCCGGGATGGGTGAAGCCACCAAGCGCTTGATCCAGCCGGCCAAGAACCTGGCCCAGATGAAACAGAAGAGCCGGCTCGTGAGGTTCCGCTTTCGCAAGTAGGGCTCCTGGAAGGTAGGTCATTGCTCGAACAAGATGAGTTTGGCCCGAGGGTCCTTCCAGGGTTCCGATCGACTCTTTCTCCAGGGTCTGGAGTAATTTCGGGCAGGGAAGATGTGGATCTCTCTCCTTGATGTGAAGGAGAGCTTGATTCTGAGCCTCGAGAAACTTGCTGCTAGAATCGGTGCCCGCGATCTTCAGCACATAGGACTCGCCCTCCTTGTCTCGGGTAGAAACAAGGTAGTTTTGATCTCGTTCGCTTGGAAGTGGAGACAGGGTGCCTTCGAGGCCGTAAAGTCTTTCCGCAACCTCTTTGGCCTGGAGCAGGGTGAAACGGGGCTTTTGCTCCGCGTTCGGCAACATGGCTTGTCCTCGGTTTCTTTTCTTTCGTTGACTGATCAGGGAGAGGAGCTCTGGTTGTCCGTCAACATGGGGGAGACATGTTCCCGCGGGGTTTTTCACCGGTTACTCGAGTATGACGTAGATCCCGTTTGTCACCCCAACTTGCCCCTGGGGGGATAGGGGGTCGATGATCAATCCCTGGACGAAGAAAGAGAACCTTCTACCGATCGTCTGTTGCAAGAGAGTCGTAGGGGCTCTTGATGAAGGGAGAGTTGCTTGGCCAAGGATGGCTGGTCGACCCAGTGTACTCCAGATGGCGTCTGGGTTGCCTCCGTTGAGGGGGGTTGAGATCGCCATCGTCCCGAGGTTGAACGGCAGGATTTCCCGGAGCTTTTGAGCTGGTGTTCCCCGGGTCAGGTAGATCGCGTGGCGTGCGGAAAGACCTGACCGAGAGGGAGGCTCGGCAAGGGTGATGGTAATCTCCGTATCGCGGCTTGTGGTGAATAGCCGTTCGTTGCCTTGACCCTGTGATCCGTTGATGAAGAGAACGTCGGTGATTTCGCCTCCGGCTGCATTGACGTTGCCCGCTCTCGCATCGAAGTGATCCAGGCTGCTGTTTCGCAATACGGTGACGTTTCCCGAAGCTACGTCGGTGCGTCCGTCTTCGTCGAAATCAGCAAGAGCCATGGACGAAGAACTGCTC
>JAJDCM010000029.1 GCA_029260825.1 Planctomycetota bacterium
AAGTCCGAAGATCGACCCTGGCGCCGTCGCCGTACTTGTTCGCATTTTCGATCAGGTTGCGAACAGCGCGCGCGAGCGCATCCGGGCGACAAGTGCAGTGCACTCCGTTCTCACCGATAAACTCGGCATGACGACCTGCCTCCTCGAAGTCAGTACACTCGCTCGCCAGCAATGCACTTAGATCGATCTCTCTACGCGGCTCCGACCGTGACTCGCCCCGCAAATACTCGAGCGCGGAAGCGATAATCTCTTCCATCTTGTCGATGCTGGCGACCATGGGTGCGCGCGTCTCCTCGTCGTCGACCAGTTCTGCCCTTATTCGCAGTGCCGTTAGTGGTGTCCGTAGATCGTGGCTGATCGCCGCCAGAGTATCAGTCCGCTTTTTTACGTCATTGGCGACTTGCTTTTGCATCGCGTTGAATGACTGAATCGCACTTCTAAGATCTGGTGGGCCGCTTTCGTCTACGGTCGACACCTTCAGGCCGTCGGCAAACTGCTTCGCCGAATCAGTCAGATTGCTCAGCGGCCTGCTAAGCCGCCGAATCAGGAAAAACGCGAAGATGCCGACAAGAATCAGCGCCATGCTGTAACGAAGAATCCGCGCGATGAGGTCTTGCAAATGCCATTCATGCGGGTGCACTTCGGTGTTGAACCACTCGCCGGACTGAAGTTGGATGCCAATGACTATCGCGGTCATCGGTAGGTTGATTTCCGATTGGATGCAATCACCGTAGGAAAAATCGTCGCTCGTCAACGTTGCATAGCCCACTGACACGCGTTGTGCGTCGACGGCCAGTCGCGTTGCGATGCGATCCCGTAACGCCGCCGCGCGGTCATTGACTTCGGTAAGTTCGAATCGCTGCGCCGTAAGTGTGTAGCCATCGTGGCAACTGGACAGCGATTGCAGCATGCTGCCGCGCCGTTGGGAGCTGACATTTTCCAGCACCGTTTGCATCCGCGCCAATCGATTCAATGTGGCGCCGGACTCGGCCCACTCGATAGGAGATCGGCGATCCATAACATCAAAGGAGATAAGCACGCTGAGTAACAGGACTATGGAAAACGCCAGCACTGCGATCATCTGTCCTTCGATAGTTTTGGGCAGCAATAACGACAGTGGTTTCATGACGCTACCTCAAGATCGGCCATGAAAACATAACCGTCACCCCATTGCGTTTGAATGATTTCTGGCTTCGTAGGATCAACTTCGATTTTTCGTCGTAAGCGACTGACTACGTTATCAATGCTTCGATCAAACAATTGAGCCTCGCGGCCTTTCGTCAGATCCAGCAGCTGATCCCGGCTTAGCGTGGTACGGGCGTGTTCAATCAGAGAAACCAACACCAGGTGCTCGCCCGAACTGAGCCGAACGGCGACGCCATCCGGCCCCAGGATTTCTTTGCGTGAGATATCGAATTGCCATCGATCAAAACGGACTACACCCTTCGTCTGTAGACGCTTGCTGGGAAGCATCCGACTGCGCCGTATTACGGACTTGATTCGAGCCAACAACTCCCGCGGATTGAACGGCTTGGTCACATAATCGTCGGCACCTAACTCCAGTCCAACGATGCGATCAATGTCTTCTGTCAGCGCGGTCAGGAAAACGATCGGCAGCTGCCTCGTCTCCTGTACACGCTTGCAAATACTCAAGCCATCGTCACCCGGCAACATGATGTCCAGTACCAGAAGATCGACACGTGCCGTAGACAGAATCTGATTCAGCTCCTCACCATTTGCTGCGACGCTGACGCGGAAACCGTGCTTACGAAGATACGTGGCGAGCGACATGCGAATATCGGCGTCGTCGTCCACCACGACTATATGATCGGATGGGCTTGTCATAGCGAGACTCTAGTACATGGCCGCATAAAAAACTGTCGCAAAGTGTGTCCGCGCCCGCCTTTGCGATATTTAGCGACAGAAAACCGCTCTGGCTGACAATCCTTGAGCGCCTCCCGCGCATATCGTTGCACCTGTTGCATCAATAGGAGTACATCAATGCATTCCAGCGCAGGAATTGCGGTATTGACCGCCCTTTTTATGCCGGTAATTTGCCACGCACAGGACGTGTTCGATCCGCCAGCGGAGCGGTCCGTAATTTGGGCTACCCGGTCCGATGGAACGATCGTGATCGACGGTGAGTTGGACGAAGCAATCTGGCAGCAGACGCAAACGACCACCGATTTCGTACAAAAAGAACCCCTTCAACAGGCTGAGACTACCTTTCCCACCGAAGTACACGTTGCGTACGATGACAAGGCCCTGTATATCGCAGCAATCTGCTTTCAGCCTAAGGACCAGATGCGCGTACAGAATCTGCAACGCGACTTCTCATTCGTCGAGAATGACCTTTTCGGCGTCGCAATCGATGGGTTTCTGGATCAGCGAAATGCCGTTGTCTTCCAGACCACCCCTTATGCCAACCAGCGCGATCTGGAAGTAATCGACGGTTCAGAGATAAATCTCAACTGGGATGCACGCTGGACGATCAAGACCCGCATACATAATGACCGGTGGGTTGCCGAAATTGCGATTCCGTGGCGCAATCTTCGCTACCCGACCGGTGCAGACCGGCTGGGCATCATTTTCGCGCGTAATGTCCGTAGCCTGAACGAGGAAACGAGTTTCCCGGCTGTACCACGCGCATTTTCAATTCATCGAATGGCTTACGCCGGTGAACTCCGCGGATTTACGACGCCACCGCCGCAAGCGAATGTGCAGTTAAATCCCTATGTGCTAAGTCAGCGGCTAACTGAAACGAATGCACCAGACAAAGTCGATGCTGAGATTGGTGGGGAACTGAAATGGGCCGTTACACCGAGCACCGTGCTCGACCTTACCGTCAACACCGACTTTGCCCAGGCCGATGTCGATAATCAGGTGATAAACCTCGATCGCTTCAGCGTATTCTTTCCCGAGCGCCGACAGTTTTTCCTTGAGAGCGCCAACATATTTAACGCCAGCGTCACCGAATGGATAAGTCCGTTCTTTAGCCGTCGAATCGGGCTGGATGAATCCGGCGGCCCAATTCCGCTCGATGGCGGCCTGCGATTGACAAGCCGATCATCAACGCAACAATTCGGCTTCCTGGCAATGCGACAGCAAGCGCTGGATATGAGCCCTGCCTCGGATTTCGCTGTAGCGCGCTATTCCCGCAATATCGCCGGGCAAAGCCGCCTCGGTGGAATGCTGACCTATCGTCGTGACAATGATGTCTCCATCGGTGAGCAGACGCCCGGTGAAAACAACAATGCTACCTATACCATTGACGGGCTCTGGCAGCCGACCCAGCGGTTCGGCATCCAGGGAATGCTGTCTGCTTCCGATGACGATATGACTGACGATGGTCTCGGCGGCCAATTATGGGCGTCGTACCATAGCAACCGCCTGACCTTGAGTTCACTTCACTACTACAGCAAGGACTACAACCCTGGTATCGGGCTCGAACTTCTGGACACCAATTATATGATGAACAGCCTGATCGCGAATTTCGACTTTCGATCCGCGAAGTTGCCTGCTTCCATTCGTAGTTTCAATCCTGGCGTTTCTGCTTTTATTTTTCGCAGTTCGGACGATGGCGAATTACTGTTCGCCTATGCACCGATTCGGCCGTTTGGTTTGCGCTTTCAGTCTGGCGCCCGACTAGACATGGTGATCGAACCGAACAGGCAGCGATTAGCGGAACCGTTCTCACCAGCGGGCATTGAAATCGCGCAAGGCGAATACGACTATACGCGATACCGGATATCCGCGAGGATGGATCAGTCGAAAGTATTTGCAGCAGATGCAAGCGCCGAATCCGGCGGTTACTTCGACGGTAGCCTCACGAGTTACACCGTGTCCGGTCGATTTGCTCCATTTCCACAGTTCGAATTGTCTGCTGACCTGCGGGTGAACCAGATTGCTGATCTCGGCGTCGCTGCCGAGGACAAAACCACACGCCTGTATCGACTCAATGCACGCCTCGCGTTAAATCCGCAGCTGCAGATCACGGGCTTCTACCAATGGGACAGCCTATCGGATCGAAGTGCGTTGAATTTCAGACTGTCCTGGGAGTATCGGCCACTTTCCTACCTCTATGTTGTCTACAACACGAATGACAACAAAGGGTTCGCTCCCGCAGAACGCTTTTCCCAGGACCAAATCATTGTGAAAGCAACGTATTTGTTTGAGATGTAATTGCAACAGAGTCATACCGGTACGACCTTCGGTATGACCCTTAATCCCATCGATATCACTTGGTTACTGCCAACGATCCCACATCAGTGCCTTGTCAGTCTCGGTATGATAAATCCTCGGTCGCTGCTTCATTTTTAACATCCTCCTCTCTATAGTTAGAGATTAGGTGTTGCATCGACCGGTTGAAATCGCATCGAATAGCAGCTGTCCGTGATTCTCGAATCGTTCCATTGGAAGACTTACGTGAGATGGGTGCCTAGCGACGCTTCAGCGTAAGCACAGCCAAACAACGCGGTGCGACTGACCGCTGGGCCGCGAGCTGCCGGTCGCGTGTTAGACTAGCGACAGTCGGCTACTGACCTCTTCTTTTGAAAAAATCTTGCTGATAATACATCGATGAGATAATGCGTGTGTGTTGATTGCTGGAGTGATGTCCGATGATGGGCAGCTCAGTAGGGAACTGTTTTAGACCGAGCCAGGATGTACCAGCATTCCATGGCGCTCTCCCGTTCTTGTTTTTGGCAAAAATACTCTACGCCTGACCGTGCATTTATTGAAAAAGCTGAGCGTTGATCAAAGTAAGGAGCTTAGCAAAAACGGCCCCGCCAAGCTGTTGATTTCAAAGAAGTCGCTACCGGCACTTTTGCAGCTTGGTAACGGGAACCCCAAACAGGTCGACCCACACAACAGAATTTTGAATCGGCTGGGACGATTTAATCCGCCCATGTCGTGTTCGTGTCGTGGACGAGGGTTTGATTCTGTTCGAAAATGTCGCGATTGTTGAGCAAGAAAAATGATATGAAAGTTAAAGTCAGACGAGAGTTGATCAAGCAGCTGAGAATCAAACAGGGCTGGACTCAGGAGCAGCTTGCCGAGTTCTCTGACCTGCATTCGCGAACCGTGCAGCGCATTGAGAACGAAGGCATGGCCTCGCTGCAGAGTCTCCGGAGTGTTGCCCGGGCGTTTGAGGTTGATGTGGATAGCCTGGAGTTGACGGCCGAGAAAATCGAGTTTGGTCCTCTCCTGGCCGAATTACGTATTCTGTTACTGGCCATTGGGCGAAAATTGCTGCCCTCTCAGGACTCGCCACTGCCCAATAGCTTCATACTTGTCATGCTGGTGCTGGCGTTTGCAGCCAGCTTCACCTTTATCAACGTTGTGCTGCTGATTGCCGGCCAACCTGAGCAGAATTTCGGGCATACAGTCCTGCTGGTGATGTTCGGATTGGCGTTGATATTTTCAGCGGCATTCCTCTTTCTGGTGTTTCCGCTCGCGAGACTGAAGACATGGGCCAGAGCAGGTATGTTGGGCATTTGCTGGGTGTTTTTTGCACTAAATTCATTACTGTTCATCCAGGCTCTCGCAAACATCAACGGTGATGGTGGCCTGCCTCTTCTCGAATACGTGTACAACTTAGCGGTGACGTTCTGGATTTACAGGGTCCTGACCAAGGCAGATGTACGGCTGCTGTTCCAGTCCAGTGAGTCGCCTATGCCACCCGAGTCGCTCGACTCGACAGAAACGCTCCAAGGTAATCGACAACCAAACACGTAGCATTCATCGCGAACGGTGGCGCTCTTGCACGTGAGTGCAAGGGAATGCCTGTCAATGCGTGCCTGAGTTATAGATCGCTGCAATCTGCCCATGAGGAAAATATGATTAACAGAAACTTTGTTGCTGCCACGTTGCTGGGATGCCTTATCAGCATGTCCGCCGTGGCGGTTGATAGCGCACCCGCGCCCAACAGCATCGAGGAACTCAAACTGTCCGTTGCGCAGTTGATGGATCGCTACGATATACCCGCCGTTGGAGTTGCCATGGTCGATGCCGACGGGCCGGTCTGGGTGGGCGCCTTAGGCAAGGCCAGCCTGGATCAGGATATTGATGCGGATGAGCACTCCCTGTTCCGAATCGCTTCGACATCGAAGATGTTCGTGTCATTGTCCGTGTTAAAGCTCGTGGAACAAGGAAAACTAGCATTAGAGGAAAAACTGGTTGATGTGGCCCCGGACGTTGCGTTCAGCAATTCATGGGCGGACACCCATCCCATACGCGTGGTTCACTTGCTGGAGCACACTACCGGTTGGGACGAGCAGCATTACCCGGAGTTGGCACGGAACGATCCTACCCCGTCCACCCTGAAGCAGGACATCGATTATCACCAACACTCCAGACAGTCCCGCTGGCCTCCTGGCTCACGATTCTCCTACACTAATTCCGGCCCCGCAGTGGCAGCGTACGTCGTTGAAAAAATAAGCGGGCAACGATTCGAGGATTTTGTCCAACGCAATTTTTTCGACCCTATGGGCATGACCACTGCCAGTTATTTTTTGACCGATGACGTCAGGGCCAATGGCGTTACGCTCTACGCCAATGACAATCGACCGTTGGAGTACTGGCACCTGTTCATGCGACCTTCGGGCGCCGTTAATGCATCAGCTCTGGATATGGCGCAGTTTCTTCAGTTTTACCTGGGGCGCGGCGTCATTGATGGCGAGCGAATACTGTCAGAAGAATCGCTGCACCGTATGGAGCGTGTTGAATCCACCAGCGCCGCCGGCGCGGGCCAGGAAGCGGGCTATGGTTTGGGAAATTACAGTTCGCCCCACAAACAGTGGGTGTATCGCGAGCACAATGGCGGCTTCGATGGGGCTATGTCCGAATTTTCCTATCTGCCCGAGGCTGGACAAGGACACGCTTTCATGATCACCAAGAAACATCCGCTGGCGTTCAGGAAGCTAGCTGAATTACTTAGAGACTATGAAACAAGATTGCTGACGGGAGGGGTCGTTGAGAACGATGCATTGGTGACCGACGAACATCGCAGGATCGAAGGCTTGTACACCCCGATAAACCCCAGGCTGCAAAAACTGGCGTTTTTGTTCCATGCTATGAGCGTCAAGAAGCTCTGGTTTGAAGGCAACACCCTGGTTCAGCAAAGTTTGCTTGGTGGCAGGAAACGATACTACGTCCCTGTGTCGAGTACGCTATATCAATCGCAAGACACTGGCATGATCTCGTTGTCCAGGGTGACTGATCCGTTGGCAGGTGAGGTCGTCCATGACTCATCGAAGAACGCAGGTTCTGGCGACAACGTGGTGCTAAAACCGGTGGCTACCTGGCTGGGTTATTCGCTGCTGTTCATTGAATTGTCGTGGTTATTTGTCGTTGTAACTTCCGTTGTCTGGTTCTTGTTGTGGTTTGTTCGCAGGTTGCTCGGCAGGATTCCGGCCGGCGCCACGATCCGCGTTCGTGTCTGGCCACTGCTGGCCTCGCTATCGATGATACTGGTGGTGTTGTTGCTGGTGGTCGCATCGAGTGACTACTTCCACTTTCTCAGTCAACCCACGCTCGTTTCGATCGGCATCATGCTGTCGACAGGTTGTTTTGCTGTACTGTCTTTGATCGCTGTCGTCACTGTGATCAAAGAGCGTGCAAGCCCCATGAACCGCGCCAGTTACTGGTACTGCGCGTTCTCATCTGTGGTTCACTTGCTGATGGTCGCCTACATGACCCAGTTCGGTGTGATCGGAATCCGATTCTGGACCTAGCCCTTCTGGACACAGTTTCAATGATCTGCTGTCACCGGTACAGTATGAGAAGCAATTTAAAGAGCGGCTGGTAAGTGTCTAGAAGATTGGGAGCGATTCACCGAAACAGCCGTTCGAGCTTTCCCTATTACCTAGAGTAAAGTAAAGTGAAATTGGATCACATTGTTTTGCTTGTTTCTAATTTGCCAAAGAGCGTGGCGTTTTACGAGAATCTGTTACCAATGTTGGGTTTTCGAAAAACTGCGGATCACGTCTTCGGCAATAGCGACGAAATCTGTTTGGATATTCGCCAAGCTGAGAACCTAGAATACGCGTATGAAAGATTTGCACCTGGCCTCAATCACATCGGATTTACTGCGCCCGATCGCGATGCGATCACTCAGATTCAAGACACAATGAAGGGCGCTGGATACGAAGTACCTGAGGTTCAGGTTTTCGGCGAGGGCGTCGCGCTGTTTCTGAAGGACCCCGATGGTATGCGAATCGAATTGGGTGTTTATGGGTGACGGAGTCGAGACGGTCCGGCGTCTAGCACTGGCTGCTTCTGGCCGGCAGCGTTCGAAGAACGTGCCGAAATACTACAACAAGCGGTCCATTAAACCGGGGTTGAACCACCTGGCCCGAAACTTTTCGCACGCATGAGTAGCCGAACAAAGAAATCGTTCCTGCAGTTTAGTTCACTCGGAAGGTAGATCGACGCCGCAATCGCCAATTTCGATCACAACCGCCCCAAGCCGTTGCTCAGTCTCGACCCGGCGATGCGCATCGGCTGCTTGCTCCATTGGATAAACCTTATCCACGATCGATATGACCTTTCCGCCTTCGATCATCTCTTTGAGCGCCAACAGTTCTGCTTTGGATTCTCGCGCAAATGCGAATCTGGCTGTTTTGTCGGTAAGCCGAGTTGTTAACACCGACCGGAGCATGACAGAAAGGCGGGGATTGCCTGATAAATAGCGCCCGTTGGGGTTGAGTGCCCTGATACAAGCGGCATAGGAACTTCTGGGAACCATATCGAATATGACGTCATAAGTACGGCCCTTTGCGGCAAAGTCCTCTTTCGTGTAGTCGATGAAATGATCCGCACCCATGCGTCTTACCAAGTTCTCTTTGATGGCGCTGTCCACGGCAGTGACCTTTGCACCCATTGATTTGGCAATCTGAACCGCATGCGCCCCGATGCTACCGCCAGCACCATTGATCACTACTTGGTCCCCTGCCTGGATTTTCGCGAGTCGCATGAAATGGAGCGCGTTGAGCCCACCCAGTGGCACTGCCGCGGCATCCTCAAAGCTCATATTGCTGGGCTTGACGACGATCGTGTAGCTTGCCGGCAATGCGACATACTCGCCATAGGCACCAAACCGGAGACCGGCTGCGCCAAAGACTTGATCGCCTTCGCAGAACTGGGTGACATCTTTTCCGAACGACTCAACCTTTCCAGAGAAATAGCCGCCCAAGATCTGTCGCCTTGGTCTTCTCACCCCGAATGCGATCCGCAAGGGCAACCAGAACCACTTCACTGAAAAGCTAAAGCTGCGCATCTCAACGTCGGCCTTTGTCGCCTCCACCGCCCGCACCCTAATCAGAATCTCGTCGTCTTTCGGTACGGGTTTTGGTACATCCTTGAGTTGCAGAACCTCAGGTGGCCCATAGTTGGCGTAAGTGATGGCCTTCATGCGAACGTTAATCTCCTGATCCCTTTACAAAGGTTCGTTCAGCCACGGTCTTCATCCAACGGACATACTGTTGATTCGACCAGCCGCATTCGATCGTGAGGTTTTCCCAAGTTGGTACCAGGAGCATTGACCACAAAACGTCCGTAGCTTCTTTTTGCGTCCATCCTGGTGCGAGCCTTCCATCCGAATGCAGCGCGTCAATCGCCGCACGACATCCGTCACGCATGGCAAGCATGCGGTCTTGCCATGCCAATGCGGCCGCATCGTCGGTGTCCTGCGCCAGTAGCAGTGCCTTGGCAACGCCGTAGATTTCCGGAATGTAGTTGCCCCAAGCTTCGATATATAACGTCAGCCGGTCAACGCCAGACTTCGCGGCTCGTGATGGCGCGAGCCGGCGATCCAGTTCCAGAACCTCGTCACGGTACTTCGTTGTAGCGATCAAGAGCTCCGCGCGTGACGCGAAATGCAAATAGACCGCCTGACGGGAAATCCCTGACTCCTTGGCGATGTCAGCCATCCGGCCCCCCCGGCCACCGTGCTCCTCGAGCATGCGAACGGTCGCTTCAAGAATCCGTGTACGTGTTTCGACAATTTCACTTGACATGCTGTAAAGCATGCCCTAAGGTTGACACTGTGTCAATTGACACAGTGTCAAGCCACAACAGGAGAGAGCTATGAAATCTGAAATCAACAACGTCAATTCCCCTGCAGGGATTACCCTCGTCTTGGGCGGGACCGGTAAGACCGGCCGCCGTGTCGCGGAGCGCCTGAAGGCTCGCGCCGTGCGGACTCGGATCGCCTCGCGGTCCGGCACAACGTCTTTCGACTGGAATGACCGGAGCACGTGGGAAACTGCACTCGATGGAGTTACGTCGGCCTACATTGCTTACGCTCCGGACCTCGCGATTCCTGGCGCGACGGATGCAATCCGTGCTTTTGTCGAAATGGCCAGGGAGCAGGGTGTTCAGCGCCTCGTCTTACTGTCCGGTCGTGGCGAGGAAGAAGCGCAGTATTGCGAGCGCATCGTTCAGGATGCAGGTGTCGAATGGACCGTGGTTCGTGCCAGCTGGTTTAACCAGAACTTCTCAGAAGGCGAGTTTCTCGGCATGATTCTGGACGGCGAAATCACGTTGCCGGCGGCGGATGTTCCGGAGCCATTCGTTGACGTAGATGACATCGCCGATGTTGTTGTCGCGGCGTTGACCGAGGATGGCCATAACGGCGAGATATACGAAGTCACCGGCCCGCGGATGTTGACCTTTACCGAGGTGGCGAAAGAGATTTCTCGCGCTGCCGGCCGCGAGATCCGATTCATCCAGATTCCGAAGGAGGCCTTTGCATGCGCCATCGCCGAATCTGGCGCGCCGGAGGAGATTACGTGGTTGCTGAACTACCTGTTCGATACCGTTCTCGACGGCCGCAATGCCTATGTGTGCGACGGTGTCCAGCGCGCGCTGGGTCGGGAGCCAACCGACTTCGGCGAATTTGCAAATCGGATCGCGGCTTCGGGCGCATGGAAGGTGGCAGCATGAAAAACTCAAATGTGCTCAAAACCATATTGTTCGTCTCCGGTCTGATAGCGACAGGTACCGGAGGGGCGATTCTGTTTATACCTGCGGAATTCTTTGCGACGAATGGCATCGAGCTTGGTAGCAACATTAGTTTATTAAGTGAAACAAGAGCTCCTGGCGGTGCATTGCTGGCAAGCGGAATATTGATAATGTCAGGTGCCTTTGTGGCCAAACTAAGCTTTACGTCCACAGTGGTTTCCGCTTTGGTGTTCCTTTCGTATGGCTTGTCCCGAATCCTGAGCATAGCAATTGACGGAATGCCAGCTGACGGACTCGTGCAGGCGGCTGGTTTGGAAATAGTCATTGGACTCGCTTGCGTTTTCGTTCTCGAAAAATATCGAGAGCAGTTGAAGCGGACATCATGAAATATCAGAGCTTCGCGTACAGCATCGCCCCCGGAATTTTGATCGCGTTCTTGTTCGTAATCGGGTATCAAGAATTTGACATGCCGTTGTGGCTGACCATGACAGGAATGTCAATCTCGATCCTCGTAGCCACGATATTGTTCCTTCGACGAATGCGCAACCCAAAGGCGACGTTCGAATCTATCGAAGTGGCGCTACATTTTGGTGCGACGTATTATTAATTTTCAGCATCTTAATAAGTATCGCAATATCAAACCTAATAACATTCATGACTTTTCCCAAAAACACAATGCTACGAAATAGAGACTAATTATGAAGCGTATATGTACTTTAATTGTTCTACTTTTTTCTATTCTGCTTATTAATAACAAAAGTTACAGTCAAGATAATTTTCCAGTCTTGGAAGGCCCCTATCTTGGCCAAGAGCCTCCAGGCTTAATTCCTGAAGTGTTTGCGCCTGGAATTGTTTCAACAAAAGATTGGGAAATCGAAGGTGTCTTCGCGCCGAGCATGAAAGAATTCTATTTTGCCAGGTACCGGGGGACATATGACGATGCCAAAACGTATGTCATTCAATATAAAAATGGTGCGTGGCATGAGTCAGTCGTAGAGCGCCGTTCGGGTGAAGTCTTTATCTCGACAGATGGCAATACGATGCACCTGGGGAACAAATATAGAGAGCGAACGGCTTCAGGATGGTCAGAGAAAAAAAGTTTAGGGCCCATGTTTGAGCGAGAGGATTGGGGCATTATGCGCCTATCGGCGTCAGCGAGGGGCACTTATGTGTTTGATGATTACAAAAGCGGCGGTGTGATCCGCATTTCAACGCTCGTGGACGGCAAGCGCCAAGAGCCCAAAAAGATGGGCCCGGTGGTCAACACAGGCAAAGTAACAGCTCATCCCTTCATTGCACCAGATGAAAGTTATTTGATTTGGGATAGTGAGCGAGAAGGCGGGTACGGAGAATCCGACCTTTATATCAGCTTCCGTCAGGAAGATGGTTCGTGGGGACCCGCTATTAATATGGGAGAAGACATAAACACCGAACGTGACGATGCATATGGCAGTGTCACGCCGGACGGGAAATATTTCTTCTTTCACACACATTTAGGCGAAGGAAAAGCCAACATTTTTTGGGTGGACGCTCAGGTTATTGAGAACCTCAGACGGTACTGACAAATTAACTCTCTGGCCCGAACGATTCTCTTCGAATTCACGAGCTAGATGGCTGTTGCACATTTCCAAGACGCAAAGGCGCGCTGCACCCCAAGGGCAGGCTTCGCGCTCTGAAGAACCGGTAGTGTTCGGCCGAAATTAGATGTCGGCCCAAGTTGAACAAATTCTGCACCGCCGCTTGCGCACTCAAGAACCGTTGGGCCTGATGCGTTGACTTGAAGCGCCGCATAATTCGTTCTCTGACTCTGGTCGGTTGATGTGAGAGTTCCGCCCGATTGTTGGCGTATTGCGAGGTGTCGTGGGTCACGTCTGGAATGAGTTTGCGGTGAGCGACACCGTAGCTCCGCAGTTTGTCGGTGACGATTCGTCTGGGCTCATTGCCGCTCGCTCGCAATAAGCGTTTGAAGAAACGCTTCGCTGCTTTTCCGTCCCTGCGGTTCTGTAGATACACATCCACCACTTCGCCGTCCTGGTCAACTGCCCGTCAAAGATAGCGTTGCTTGCCCTGAATCTTTACAAAGACTTCGTCGATAAAGAAAGTATCA
>JAJDCM010000281.1 GCA_029260825.1 Planctomycetota bacterium
CTCCCGGCGGTGTACGGCATCGACCTGAGCCCTCTCGAACCCGGTCAGAGCGTCGACTCGAGACGTGTGTTCAGCGGCATCCATGCGACCGACGCATTGTTCGGCAATGTAAGCAACGTTGCGACGACATGCGCTACGGTCGCCGGCTGCAGCCGTTCGGCGAGCGGCGTAACGCCCGGTACGGTATCGACCATGCCCGTATCAACCGCGCCCGGACACAGCGCCGTGACACGGACACCATCGTCATAGCCGAAGTGCCGGGCGGCATGGCTCATCGCGACCAGCGCATGTTTTGACATCGTGTAGCCGATCGAACATGTCGTGTCACGAAAACGGATGCCGTCCGTCGACGCAATGTTGACGATGCGTCCGGTTCCACATTTCTTCAGGTGCGGTAACGCGAGCCGAATCAGCCGGAACGGCGCTTTGACATTGACCTCCCACATGTCGTCGAGGTCCTGTTCGCTGCCCGACCCGAAATTTACCTGTTTCCAGATACCGGCATTGTTCACCAAGGCGTCCAGCGCACCGAATTGATCCAGCGTACTGCTCACCCAACTATCCGCCGTGCAGGGTTCCAGCGCATCGAAGCGCTCGATGATGAGCCTGGACTCGTCTTCGGGAAATTTCTCGCGCGTCGCTGCAACATCGCGCACACCGAGCGACAAGCGGTAACCATCGCCGAGCAGGCGCCGCGCAATGGCTTCGCCGATGCCGCGTGAAGCACCGGAAACCATCGCTACGCGCTCGCCGGCGTCGAGGAGATTTGCGTCCGTAGTCATCATTTTCAAAACAGCCCCTGGTACACGCCGCCGTCGTTGATGATGTTCTGGCCCGTCATGAAGCCTGCCTGGTCGCTGCACAGGAATGCGACGAGATCACCACATTCCTTCGGGTCCGCGAATCGCCCCGCCGGGCAATTCCGCTTGCGATCCTCGACGATTGCTTCATACGACGTTTTGCCGCGTTTCGCGTGGGCGTGCAGGTTCGTACGCAACGCGTCAGTGTCGAACAAGCCGGGACACACTGTGTTGATCGTGACGTTGTGACCGACGAGTTCCCTGACCATCCCCGCGACCGCGCCCGACAATGCGAGCCGCGCCGCATGCGTATGGGCAAAACCGACCTGGGGGAACTTGATGAAACTGACGGACATATTGACGATGCGCCCGAACCCGCGGTCGCACATTCCGGGAGCCGCCATTTGGATCAGCGATATCGACGAGTAGAAATGGTCGTTGAACCATTGTTGCCACTCGGTTTCATCGATGTCCGCGTACGGCGTTGGCGTCTGACGAACGCCCGGGTTGTTGACGAGAATGTCGGGTTCCGGGCAGGCGCTCAGCAACCTGGCACGATCTTCGGCGACATTGAAGTCGCCGGCAACCGGCGTGACCGACACGCCCGTCTCTTTCTCGATTTCGCCGGCTGCCGCCTCCAGGTCCGACCGTGTTCGCGCCATGATCGTGAGCTCGACGCCTTCGCGTGCCAGCGAAAACGCACCTGCCTTGCCCAGCCCCTTGCTGGCGGCGCTGACAATGGCTTTTCTGCCCCTGAGTCCAAGGTTCATATCGACACCCCGCCACTAGCGCCGCGTGAACGACGCGGCGAGCAAACGCGGCGGTACGCGGAAACGCCCGGCGATGTCGTGCAATTGTTCGCGCACGGTCGTAACCTCGGCCCGGTCGCCGCTGACGAGCACCGTCGCAGGCAGCAATTGCGCGTTGTAGCGCGCGGCACAAGGCTCCGTATAGCCACCAGTGTCAAGGAATGCGACGAGATCGCCACGCTCGAGCGACGGCATCTCCACGTGCGGCCCGAGTTCGTCCGAGTTGCAGAGTGGGCCGACGATGTCGACCGTCTCGGTGCGTTCGGTCATGGCATTGACAACGGGCAACGGATGATAATACCAGTTGAGCGCGGCTGACCATGACAAGTGATTTGTCGATAGATCGAGATTCACCCATTTCTTTTTGGCGCCCTGCTTGACCGCGCCGACTGTTCCGACGCTAACGCCCGAAGGCCCCGACAAGGATCGGCCGGGCTCCAGCCGCAGTCTGGGCAACGGCAGGTCGAGTTTCTTTGCCTCGTCCTGAATCTCCTGGCTGCACAGGCGCGCGTAATCGTCGGCGGTCGGCGCTGAATCGTCGTCGATCTGCGAGCGTGGCCCCGTGCCGTACCACTTGCCGAAGGTCCAGCCGCCGCCTATGTCGATGCAAGGTGGCGTCCAGCCCGTATTGTCGCGAATGTAACCCGACCACGTGACCATCTCGCGCGCCATGATCGCGAAGTCCATCGCAACATTGGACATGCGGCTAAGGTGGAAATGCGTTTCCTTGAGGTGGATGTGCGGCATTTCGAGCGCCTGCTTCACGATCTCCACAGTCTGTTCGCGAGACATACCCCACTTCGTGCTGTCGCTCTGTTCCTTGAGCGTGCCAGGGCCGTGCATGGCAACACCGGTGCGTTCTGCAAGTGGGTCCAGGTCCAGTTTTAGCCGGATCCCGACGTCCGCATCGAGACCGAGCCGCTTGCAGACCGCGTCGATGCGATCGAGTTCGTCCATCGCGTCGATATTGATACACAAGCCGTTCGCAACGGCCATCTCAAGTTCCTCGTCCTGCTTGTTCGATCCATTGAGGACGAGTGTCCGGGCGTCGGTACCAGCGAGCAGCGCGATATACATCTCGTTGACGCCGAAACAGTCACCGCCTGCGCCTTCCTGGTTCATGATGTGGCGATACGCGAGTCCGTTATTCGACTTGTTCGCAAACAGGATCTCCGACTCGCCGGGGTAGTGCTTGCGAAACGCATCGCGGAACTGGCGATAGGTATAGCGAAACTGACTTTCACTGACAATGAACAGCGGCGTACTGAATTCGGCAGCGAGATCCGCCACGTCGCAATCCTCCACCCAGAGATTCCCGTTGGGGCCGACGCCGATGAACTCGCCGTAATTTTCCTTGTACTTCTTCGGTGTCAGCTCGGGCCGCGCAAGCGTTGCCTTTGTTTCACTCGTCATCGGTCAGTCCTCCGGTTAGCCAATTATTCCCAGCGCCTCAAGACCGGCGCGTAATTCGTTTAATGCACTGCCCGTAACGGGCATGAGCGGCGGCCGCGGATCGCCGGCCGTATAGCCAAGCATGGTCATCGCGGCCTTGGTGGCCGGATACAGCGATCGTCCACCGTTCGTACACAGATCGGTCAGCGCCTTGCCCGTCCGCTGCAGTTCATTCGCTTCGTCGCTTCGCCCGTCAACGGCCGCGTAATACATCTCGATTCCGCCCGGCAACCACACGTTCGGGAAACAATCGATGAAC
Source organism: Planctomycetota bacterium (assembly GCA_029260825.1). Classification (GTDB taxonomy): domain Bacteria; phylum Planctomycetota; class JACOTG01; order JACOTG01; family JAJDCM01; genus JAJDCM01. The sequence continues at coordinate 3,321 of JAJDCM010000281.1, forward strand.
CCGTCAGCGCCAGCTGCCACGGCGGGTACGCCGTAGATTGACGCTGGTCCGCAGAACACGCGTAACCTGTCCCTGACCGAGTTCAGCGTCGCATAAAAATTGTTCCAGTCGCCCGAGCTCTCCTTGATGGCAACGACATTGTCGAGATCGGCCAGCCTGGACGCGAGCCGTGGCGTAATCATATTGATCGCGTTGCCCGGAATGTTGTACAGCACGATCGGAAACGACACCGCCGCATCGACGGCGAGGAAGTGCTCGAATATCTCGTCCTCGTTCAGGTGTATGAAAAAAGGCGGCAGGATCAGCGCCGCATCACAGCCTGCATCCGCCGCCGCCCGGGTGAGTCTGACGGTCTCATCGACTGTCACTGCCCCGGTTCCCGCCAGCACCGTACCGCGTTTGTCGACCGTATTCGCCCCGATCCGGAACAGTTCGCAACGTTCGTCAAAACTGAGCGCCCAGAACTCTCCCGTGCAGCCGCCGACCAGTACACCTGTCGCCTTTGCGCTCAGCAGCCGGTCGATGTTTTCCCGCATCGCATCGGCATCGATACTGCCGTCCCTGCCGAACGGCGTGATGACAGCCGGAATCGGGCCTGTCCAGTTCACACTGTCTCTATTCATGCTTGCTCTTGTCCATCAGGTAACGTCGTCATTCAGCCTGCTGCCGTCCTCGGCAGAGAAGACGTGCAGTTTCTCGACACGCGGGGCCAGCGCAACGACGTCGTCAGGCCTCAGCCGATAATCCGCTCCAACCCGCGCAACGACTTCGTGGCCGTGAAAATCAATGACAATGATTGTTTCATGGCCGGTCGGTTCGACAACGTTGATGCGGGCCGGATCGCCGTCTCCGTCGAAGACGAAATCTTCCGGGCGAATTCCAATCCTGACGCGACGCACCCCGCCGGCATCGCGCAGTGACACCTCGTCGAGTCGCAACGACCATTCACCATTCCTGAATACCGGCCGATTCTCCTCCTGCACGAGCTCGCCGTCGA
>JAJDCM010000282.1 GCA_029260825.1 Planctomycetota bacterium
GGGGGAGGCATGCTCAGCGACGCATTGGAGCGCGGGCGTGGCGTGTTCTTTATCCCGGGACGAGATTTCCGCATAGCGGAATTAAGGAGCGAGTATGCCTCCCCCCCCAAACCGTCCCGGACAACCCCTTCCCCCCAAAACCCCAGAAAACCAAAACCCCAGAAAACCACAACACTCCAAATCAACCAACCGGCAACCTCTAAGGCAAATCCCGAAGAAAAATTCGAGCATGTGTGTCAAACCCGAGTGTTGGATCCTCTTCTCCTCGAATACACAGAAGTGCCCAGCGAACCATATCTGCGGTTCGGGTCTTCCCCACTCCTACCAGATCCTTTTCCAGGTATGGGGTAGCGGTTTCTACTTGGTGGTAGCCGAGAAGCAGTGCAGCGACGGCCTTTACCTCGTGATTCCTCTCCTGGCGGTAGGCTCGAAGAATTCCGCTAGAGACCTTGCTATCGCCTGGAAAATGGGCCAGGGAAAGGAGTGCGCTGATCCGAAGGACAGAAGGACCGGTGCGAGCTTGGCGCAGGAGTAGGGTCGCGACGCTCGAGTCGCCGGCGGCGCATGTCCCAAGAGCCCGCAACAGATGTTGGCTGACTCGGTCGATCCGCTCGACCCGAAGCCTCTTCTTGATGGAGGGGACGGCGCTTTCAAGACCCATCGATGCCAGGGTTGCGGCGGCCTGAGCCCGGACGAACTCCGAGTTGTGGCCCAGATAGTGAATCGCGTGCTGAGCCGCATCCGGATGCCCGGACGCGCCCATGCTTTTGAGGGCATTGAGCAAGCCCTGAGACTTATGCTCGGAGCCGATCTTTGTCAGGAGATCCCGGACGAAGTTCTCGACGCCACAATAGAGCACGTCTGAAATGACCTGAGCTCTCTCTTCATCCGTACTTGCCGATCGATAGAAGGCATAAAAGTCCGGAGTCTTTCCCTCCTGGAAATAACGAGATCGAAGGGAGAGAGAACGAGCTGCACCGCGCATCATCTTCTGGAGGTCTCTCCTGGGGAGCATATACTCGCGTCGGGTCAGGAGTCGACCGTCCGGGAAACAGATCAAATGCTGAGGAGCCACCGCAGTTCTTGTTTTGAGATAAGTCTGGCGGGCCTTCATCTCGATGTCCCGGTGCTGTCCACAGCTCATGAAGGAGAACCGGGGGCAAGGTACTTCGTCGGTTCCACCGTGATCAAAAGCGCTCGCGATGAGACAGACCATATCCCTGGAAAGTGCGACGATCTCCGGATCCTGGTAGTGGGTCTTCAAGATGGAGTCGCACACGGACTCCCCGTCCATGTTGAACGCAATCAGTACCGGAACGCCTCGATCTTTGGCTTCCCGAAAAGCTTCGTCGAATGACGGTCTCCAGACGATTGTGCCGGTGCCATCAAAAGAGGAAGGTTGGGCTTTCGTGCCACTCTCGGTTGACGTGGGAGGAACGACACTGCGGGTTGACCGAACAACCTCGTGAAAAAGATCTTCGTAGAACTTCATCTGACCTCTCGGGAAATAGAGGGACAGAAACACCAGATGATTGTCAGTGCGAAGGATGGTTTCAAAGAGTTCCTTCGCCGGTTGGGTGGGGGCGAGGTTCTTGACGTGAAGAAAGTGGGACTGAGTCAATCCAAACGACTGGGCATCTTCTCTTACGATTTCGCTTCGTGGAAAGACTGCCTTCAAGTGCTCCCGATGGTGCTTGAGGGCGTTGCCCATGGAAGCGTTTGTTGCTTCGGTGTGAACGGAAAGGAGTGAGGGGTCACCCTTTACCGGAAATTCCCGGCAGAGAAGTCGGGTTTGACCTGAGGTCAGTTCGTGAGTCCATTTGGGCGGGAGCTTCACCGCAATCCCCAGAGTGGGAAAGGTCGATTCTGGGTTGTCCCTTGCCAGACCCGTTTGGGCTAGAATAGCCACCAGAAGAAGAGATGCGATCGTTTCATTGCGCATGGTTGATCCTCCTATCTTCTCTTCGGATAGATGATTGGGAGAGCTTGATGAGAACTGGAAAGTAGGAAGAGGAAGGAATCTGAACGTGGGAGATCAAGATTCAGTGACAGCACAACACGGAGCGGCCGCGGATCTTGCTGATCTCGTGGGCAACATGGACATCTATCTGCTAGATCAGGTCCTGAAGGGGAGGATTCCGGCCGGTTGTCGGATTCTCGATGCTGGCTGCGGAGGCGGGAGAAATGTTGTCTACTTTTTGCGCCGGGGAGATTCGGTGAGCGGGGTCGATGAAAGCCCCCAAGCCATCGAATCGGTCAGGCATCTCGCCCTGCGTTTTGGGGTCAAAGACCCTTCCCATCGGTTTCGTCAGGAAAGTCTCGAATCGATGAGTTTTGAGGACGCTTCCTTCGATTTCGTGATTCTCAACGCGGTGCTCCACTTCGCCACGAATCCGTCTCATTTTGAGGCGATGTTGAAGGGAGCCTGGAGGGTTGTTGCAGGAGGAGGGATTCTTTTCGTCCGACTGGCGTCCAGCATTGGAATTGAAAACCGAGTTCGTCCCCTGGGAGAGGGTCGATATCACCTTCCCGATGGCTCGACTCGATACCTGGTCGATGAGTCGGACCTTCTCCAGAAGTCGAAAGAACTCGGTGGCACGGTCATCGAACCGATCAAGACTGTAAACGTGCAGAATCTTCGTTGCATGACCACATGGTGCTTGCAGAAGTAACCGAAGTAACGATCAAGAGAGACGAAATGACCACTCGTTAGAGAATTGCAGCGAGAAATGTTTCTTCAGAACCTTTCTGGTGTCATGACGGGTCGTTCGTTATAGTCAGACTGTTCCGATGGAAGCAGATCGGAATATGCCATGTTATCCGGCCTTTCCTCGCCCCGCAGTTCGATTGGGTGAAGGCCCGGAAATCGGATTTGGGTTCGATGGTCGTGGAAAGACACGAGAGGGTGAACCCAAGGTCCGACGCAACGGTAATTACCAGAGAATGGACCTGGGAGTCCGCATGCAAGGTCGATGGTTTCGCCTATTTTTGCTCATTAGCGCCGGCTTTCTTCTCGGTTCGTCGACGGTTCATGGAGCGAAGGTTGCTCTCACGCCTGTCCAGGACGCCACACTTCTTGAAGAGAGTACGGGAAGTCTTGGGAATTCCGCCGGAACCCATCTGTTTGCGGGAAGAACGGCACAGGTCAACGAACCTCTTCGACGCACGTTGCTCCAGTTTGATGTCAGTGGCATTCCGGCTCAGGCGATCTTGCAAAGTGTCACCCTTTCCCTTCATGTCAGCATGGTTCCTCTCGCCGGGGGAATGGACCCGTTCTACCTTCACCGGGTGACCTCCGACTGGACGGAAGGTACATCCGATCCCATCGGTCAGGAGGGAATCGGAACGACTGCACAACCGAACGATCCGACCTGGATTCACCGCAGTTTCTCTTCCGCGAACTGGACGACACCCGGAGGAGACTATGATCCAACGGTCAGTGCGTCCCTGACGATCGCGAGCTTCGGTTCTTATGACCTTGGACCCACACCTCAGATGATGGCTGACGTTCGGGACTGGATCGACAATCCATCGGGCAATCTGGGTTGGATGATCCTTGGAGACGAGACCGCCCAGAAAACGGCTCGTCGGTTCGATTCCCGTGAACATGGTACGCCGGCCTTTCGACCCACGTTGACCGTGGAGTTCTTCGAGATCACCGGGCTAGAGGGAACCGTGAACACTGGCGCCGGCATGGCCTCCGATGTGCTCCTGATCAACGGTTCGGCTGGAGATGCTTTTCGGAGAGTGAGCGTCGCCAGCGGGGCGAACATGACTATCGACTTTGGGGCTCCGCCCATGGGTGCGGGTGCGGGCCGATACTGTTTGTATGTGTGGCGCCAGCTCCCCACGAACTCCAAGGATCTGATGACCGGTGGCCAGGTCGTGGGTACTTTTGGGAATCCGATTCCCCTCACAGGATGCTCGCCCCAGCCGTTTCGATGTGCTCGCAGCGCCGGATTTCCGCCCATCTTGTGTGCCGGGGTTCGGGAAGTAACCGCCTTGCCGAGCGCGTATCCCTGGACCGTCCCCACAAGTGCACCCACGATCCCCGGTGCTTTTCTACTCCAGGCTCTTTGCCAGGACCAGGGAGCCGGAAACCCGACCGGTTTTAGCGTCAGCAATGGCGTGATTCTCCTGGTCGAATAGCCCGCCTTCGCTCGCCTCGCGGCGAGCTTCGGCGGGTTGCACCCTCTTCATGAACGATCGTTCGCGGACCCTGTCTCCGATCATTTTCTGCCTTTGAGGTCTGGGATTGACCGTTGCATATCAACTATGTGACTCCACGAAAAAACGGCTGCCCTCACCACGAGGACAGCCGTCTGGTACTCTCAATTACGGATTCAGCGTAAGATTGAGAAGTGGAGAGACATTGTTCGTCACCGAAAGACTAACTGCCAGGTCCGCATCTCCATCCAGATCGTAGTCGGCAATGGAAAGACCTCTTGGGCCGCTACCGACAACAAAGGTCTGCTCGGCGCCAAAGCATGCCGTTCCATCTCCGAGGAGGACCGAGATCGCATCGCCCGAGCCGTTCGCGAGGACGATGTCCAGATGGCCGTTGAGGTCCAGGTCAGCAAGAACAATCCGACTTGGCTCGGTGCCTGCTGCAATGGTCACAGGAGCCTCAAATACCGTTCCCGGTCCATTGGTCGAGACGAGGACCGATAGATCGTCACTGATCGCGTTGGCAACAATCACATCAGCCAGACCGTCACCATTGACGTCGTCTGCGGTTACATCCCGGGGGCTCTGGCCGACCGCAACGACTGCATCGGGCGTAAAGAAACCCGTACCAAGACCGAGGAAGAGAGCGACATCGTTGCTTCCCGCGTTTGCGATTGCCACGTCGAGGAATGTGTCATCGTTGAACTGACCGACGGCGATGGCCTCCGGGGCGGCTTCCAGGTCACCAGCACTGAAATCTACACCTGGAAGGAAGGATCCGAGGCCGTCTCCAAGGAGGATCGAAACCGTATCGCTGTCTCGATTCGTGATCAGCAGGTCGAGAATGAGATCCCCGTCTACGTCTCCGGTGGCGATATCGCTTGGATGGTCACCGACTCCGTAGCTTCCGTTATTCGTAAAGCCACCGAGTCCGTCTCCGAGGTAGAGAATGACTTCGTCCGTTCCCGCACTGGTGAGAGCAAGGTCTGCGTGGGTGTCGCCGTTGAAGTCTGCTGTGATAAGACTCGTTGGCTCATCGCCAGCCGAGAGAGTTTGGGAAGAAACGAAAGCACCGGATCCTGAACCGAGAAGGATCGAAAGATCATCACTACTCGTGTTGAGCACGGCAAGGTCAAAGGCTCCGTCTTCGTCAAAATCGGCCGTCGCCGAGTCAATCGGTCGGGTTCCTGTGACCTCGGCGGTTTGGAGCTCAAGATCGAAGATTCGGGTGGTGAGAATCACTGCATTGGTGACGCTGAAGCCGGTCGCATTGGCTGACATGTCATCTTTGATGAGCCCCTGCATGGTGAATGTGGCGTTTCCAAGAATTCCGCCCGGGCGCTTCAGGGCAAAGGGAGCAGTTCCGGGACCGCCGAGTTCGGGAACTCCCTGGCAAACGATGGCCGGCATCCCACTCGAGCGAAGGCAGTAGATGGGCTGGGGGGAGAGAGGCCGCTGGAAAGGTGTGGCTCCAACCGTGCAACCCAGTGAGATCCCCTGAGCCGAGAGTTGATATCGAGTATCCGGACGTCCAGGCCAGACCCAGAGAACATACTTGGCCTGAGAAACCGGGCCGGCCGAAGGTGTATCCATCGTGATCGAAATCGGAACACCGGTGTACAGAGTGGAAACAGATGTTTGATTGTTGATCCGAAGTACCCTCTCGGTTGCTCCCGACGGTCGTCGCTCGCCGGCTCCCGCGTTCACGTTTCCGACGTTGCATTCCTCGACGAGCTGGCAGAAGGCATCTTCGTTCAACGTACCCGTAAGAGGAGCTGGATTCATCAGGTCTTGTGCGTTGAAGTCGACGAGGATGGCAGTCTGGCCAAAGACGGTTCCAGGGAGAATCGGGTGGACTCCGCCAGTAACAACTCGTACGCCTCCCAGGTCCTCGAGATCTGTATGAGCCTGAATTCCGGCAAGTCGACTGGTCAGGTCACATCCGACGTAGGCTTCCGGCCCGTCGATGTCGGGGAGGGTCATGGTCGGGCCGAATCCTCCTTCAGAATCGATGAAAGTGTTGAGAGGGAGGGTCTCCTCGCCTGTGGGATCGAATGCAACACAAAGAAGTTCAGTGTCGGTTCCATCCGGATAGCCAAGAACGATGCGAGCCCCGAGGACTCCCGTCGAAGGCATGGGAATGAAGGCCTGTCCGAACTGGGGAAGTATATTGGGTCCCGTGAAATCGGCGGTCGAGCTGTCCAGCAGCCATTCGCCATCGATGGTGGCAGATGCTGGACCCACAACCCGTAGGAAGTATCGCTTGCATCGTTCGGCAACCTGGCCGTGGCTTGCGCCCAGGTTGATGATGGAACCGTCGGGTTGTCCCTGTCCTGCAGTTGCATTCCGGTCGCCGCGCAATCCCCGTTCTCCGGGCGGAGCTCCAAGGCCCGCGTCGCCACCGTTTCCAGGGCGAGTCGTTGCCGAGCCCCCGGCGCAGTTGTTCGCTGCCTGGTTGTTGGCGTCTCCGCCAGTAGCGGTTGCCATTCCTCCTGCTCCGCCATCTTGCCCTTGATCCACCGGATCTCCACAGCAGGACGCTCCCGCCGATCCAGATCCTCCGGTTGCACTCCCGTTTCCACCCCGGCCGCATAGGTTTGCCGTTCCTTGCAGCGGATAGAAACCTGCGTCGCCACCGGTTGCGATCGCGTCCCCTCCGTCTCCGCCGATCGGCCCTCCGGTTCCCGCTGTTGCCGTGGCGTCTCCACCCCGTGCGATCGTATCAACGAGGCTGATTCCGATGGCTCCAGCTCCAACCAGGACCTGAATCACGTAGGAGTCCCCGCCGTTGCCGCCGATGGCCAGAGATGATCCACCGCGCCCCGTGCCGACGCCGGTAGTTGCGGAGGCAAAGGCATCCGCTCCGTTTGTCGGGGCAAGAAGACTGCTTCCACCGTGAGTGGGACCGACACGGACCTCTTTTGCATCCCGGCCAAGAGTGTCCCAGCATTCAAGAGCCAGATTGAGCGAAGCTTGGGGGGTACCGTTCGGGCCGGCCTGAGCGGAGTCCGTACCCGGAGCCCCTCCCTGTCCACCGCTCAAAAGGTCGAGGAGTTCGGCTCTCGCCTCAGAAGGAGTGGGAGTACCACCCTGGAAGGTTGCGGAGGTGATCATCAGGGTTCCGGACGAACCGCCGTGACCGCCACCCGCCGTTGCACCGCCACCGACGCCAGGGATCGTTCCCGAGAATGCGTCGCCGCCGAAACCTCCAAGTGCGATGGAGTCTCCGCCACCGCCGGCGCTTCCGATTTGAATGATTCCGGTTACCGGAGCGATGGAGAGATTTCCGTTGGGACACGTCAGAGTGAGGCTTCCTCCGATTCCGCCGGGACCACCCTGGGCTTCTGCATCGGCGCCGTCCGTGTCGGGATCGGCCGGGTCGGTGTTGGCGGTTGCTATGCCTCCCGCTCCTCCTTGACCGATTCGGATCAAGGCGGTGACGTTGATCCGGATGGATCCCGTATTCGAGATGAGATCAAGGTCCCCGGATTTCCCCCCCGAACCGGCCTGAGCCAGGCTTGAGATTCCGGCGGGCGTGAGGACGGAGTGGTCACCACCGCTGCCTCCGTTTCCAGTCACAATCCGGCCAAAGACCAGGATATCTCCGGTTGTGGTGACGAGAATATCTGCCGAGTCGCCACCCGGGGTCCCATCGATCCCATCCGGGGCGTCCTCGGTTCTGAGCTCACCGTTTCGTTCGATGGTGAATGCGTTGGCCACGATGGGCCCGATATCCAAGGTGATGATGTGAGTTCGAGCGATCGTCACATCGTCGGTTGATGCCGGGACACCCACGTCCCAGGTTGCCGGGTCGCTCCAGAGTCCTGATTGAACGCTGGTAATCGAATCGGCTCGAGCCGTAGATACCAGCATGAGAAGAAGGGCGAAGATTGCCGGCAGCTGAAATCCTGGGGTGAAGCGAAATCCTTGTCGGTTGCCTTGAGTTGTCATGGTCCTGTTCTCCTGATTACCCGTTGGGGGGGAAGGCGCGGCTGGCGCCGTTGAACTTCGAAAGGGACATACACAAGGCCTGTGCCAACTCTCTTCATTCCCAGATCGGGGGGTGTAAATATCTATACTGATGGCGTTTGTGCCCGAGCCTGAAGGAGAATTGCCGTTTGCCGGTGGAAGGTTTCGTTTGTTACGAAAGGTGACGATCAAGGAATCGGCGAAGAGATAATTGACCTAACTAATTGTTATTGAATGGATAACGACGCAGGGCATTGTCTGTAACCATTTGTTACAAACCGGATCCTGAAAGACCTTACTTTGAAAAAGCCGGTGTTCCTGGCCGTCCATTCGGTGTATTTTGAAGGAAGGAAAAAAAGGACAAGGAGCCCATGCCCCGGGTACAGGAAAGGAGTCCAGAATGACCTTTCGCAATCCCGCATACTCCAGGCCGATCCAGATTCGCCGTCCGGTTTCCTTGCTGATCCTTTTGGTCGGGATGCTTCCCATCGTCGCCGGCTTCTTGTTGCCACCGTCCGCGGCCAGGGCGGAAAGCACACCGCTACTTGCTTCTCTCGATCTTGGGAGAATCATTCGAGGCATTGCCCCGGTGCCCAACTTTCCCAAGCAGTTCTTCGTATTCGCCGCTCCCGGTGATGTTCTGGTGGTCAAGATCAACCAGTTTCCATCCGGTTCGGTGAAGGCCCAGATAACCCGGCGGTTTCCCCTGAATCGGGCTCTGGACGACGTCAGCGGTATGACTTACCAGGAGAATCTTGACCGATTCTTTTTCACCACCGAATCCGGCGTCATGTACCGATTTCGACGGGAGGGGAACGGGCTCATGGAGGACGGCCTCTATATCTATCGGGGAGACATGGTGAACCCTCCCCAGCCCGGAAACTTGCCGCTTCGGGGCATCTCTTCGCTTCCAGGGCAAGATGTAGTTCTGTTGTCCGATGCTCATACTCTGGTCGTGAACCGATTCGGAGAAGTTACTTCTCAGACCCACATTCGTCGACAGGGACTGGTTGGGCCCTCGGCGGTGGATTTCAACTTTGAAAACTCCAGGTTCGGATTTCTGGCAAAGAACACCTCCATTCTTCACATGTTGGACGGCCAGGGGCAGACCCTTTTCCTCCGGCGCCTCGACGACAGTCTGACGTTTTCGGACAGCGCTGACTTCGCCTGGGATATCCGACGAGGTCTTGTTCTTGTGACAGAAGAGAACAATACCCAGGAGCCTGATCTATTCATATTCAGCCTGGTCGCTGACCCGAAGCGCTGGAGGGTCAGGAATCTTGCCGACGTAGGAATCGGATCGCTTCGTGAGATTCTGAGGGAGGCCAACCGCAACCTTGTGGCGGATGTCATCACGTTCAATGCAATCGAGGAGGGCTACGTTCGCAGTGAAACCCCTCTTGTTCTTTCCGAAGGATTCACCTGCATCGAGGGCGACTCGGATGGAGATGGTAGGCCTGATTATGGTATTCAGAGCCTGGGGACGGGACAGGATGGTCTGCGGATTACATCGTCTGGAAACGAGCTCTTGAATCTTTCGATTGTGGATGCGGGCGCCGACGGGGTGGATGTTCTGAATGGTGGAGGAAACCGCTTTTACGGGTGCTGGATCGGACTTGATTTTGACGGCACGACGTTCCGCCCGGCGGGAGAGTCTGGAATCAGTATCCTGGGATCCCAGGCTCAAGGGAATGAGATCGTCGGCTGTATTTTTGCCGCGGCTGAGGCGGGAATCTCACTTCATCACTTGAGTACGGGTACGGTCATCCAGGGCAACTTTCTCGGGCCGGATGTGACAGGCCTCTCCACGCCGAACACTCCTGGGCGCACCAATTCCCAGGGGATCTATCTGGACGGTGATACATCAGGTCACATCATTGGCGGGCCCAGGGCCGGCGAAGGAAACGTGATCTTCAACAATCGCTTTGGCATCGTGATGGCGGCTACCGGAGGAGCTCCTCACGACATCGTGATTCAGGGGAACACATTCGGCACCGACTTTCTCGAGCAGGTGAGTTTTCCCAATCAAAGAGCAATCCAGATGACGAACACCACGAATGTTCTCATCGGGGGAGAGGGAGTCGGGGAGAGCAATCTTTTCATCGAGAATGGCATCCTGATCGTGGGCGCTGGGTCCAGCGGCATTTCGCTCCGGCAGAACAAGATCTTTGGCTCTGTCGGTCCGGGGATTGTTCGTTCGGGAGGAGCTGGATCCCTTGTCACCCCTCCGGTTTTGGACGACCCCGGAACCTATCGCCTGTCCGGACAGGTTCTGACGGTTACCGGCGTAGGAGAGTCTCATGCCACCGTGGAAGTTTATCGATCCGGGGATCCTCCCCAACCCAATGGCCTGGGGGGTGCCGGGATGTTTCTCGGTGCGGCGCTCGCGGATGGACGGGGCCTTTTTTCGTTGGATGTTCCGTCTTCTCTGGGGGTCGGAGCGGTTCTGACTGCTATCCAGACCAACTCAGGAAATAACACCTCCAGCTTCGCCACGAACGTTGTCGTTCCGGACGTTCCTCATGTTTCTGCTCGTGCTGGTACCGTTAACGCAGAAAGTGGCACTCTTCAAGATGTACTCTTCCTCAACGGGGAGACCGGAAACGGTGAAAGAGCGATTGCTCTTGCGATGGGGCAACCGGTGGGACTGGTGCTCGATGCACCCCGGTCTCGACCGGCGGGGGCCCGATTCGTGATCTATGTCTGGATGGGTGTTCCCCGGCCGGAGACGGTCTGTCCGCTGCCTTTTGGGACTGCCCGCATGGTTCGAGGCGCTCCGTTCCATCAGAATTCAGAGCCGACCCGGCTCATCATGAACAATCTGGGGCTATCCTCCTTCTATGGAGAATCGAACCGTGATTCCAGCCCAGCGCCCACCGTCTTGTTTTCGAGGCCAGGCGGATTTCGGGTTCAAGGAAGTTTCACCATCCAGGGGCTGATCGAAGATGATCCTGCTCCCGGAGGGTTATCTGTTACGAACGCTCTCCTGGTCTTCATCCAATAATAAGACGGCTGACTACGAGCGTTCGCGCAGAAGAATCCAGGCCTCCACACCCCAGCGTGGCCCAAATGTGTCGAGGATTTCCGTGAGTAGGTTCCTGGATTCGTCGATCGGCGCATCGATGAGAGCAGTTTTTGCCTGGGAAAGAAGCAGGTCTCGCTTCTTGATGATCCGGGATTGAATCGTCTTGATGAGTCCTACTTCTTCTCCGACTTGTTTTGCTAGCTGAAGTTGATCAAGAGCTGCGCCCAGGTGCCCGTCTTTTTCAAAATCGATGGCAATCTTGATGAGTTGATCGCGACCTGGCAATAGAGGAAGGATGTATTTCGCCGGGATACAACCCGCTACTGATGGATGACCGTGATAGGTCGCGGCAATTCCGATGACGTGCCCATCCAGGTCAAAGAGGGGGCCGCCACTGTTTCCAGGCACAAGCGGGGCAGTGGCGAATATCCTCTTTTCTACTTTTCGAATCTCTCCGAGGGCGGGGGCGGTTTCCGCGATGGTGGTTTCCAGGTTGTCAAACGTACCGGGGAAGCCAAGAAGTAGAACCGGATCGAGCTTCTCGATGGACTCGGTATCCGGGTTGATCGAAAGAGCAAGGGGTGGGTTCATCGCTTCGGCTTTCAGGACAGCCAGATCTCCTGCATCGAACTCGTGATATCTCGATGGATAGGATCCGCTTCCATGGGGATCATTGCGCCGGGTCTGGACATAAGAATCAGGAGCGATCTTGTCCAGGGCCAGAGTTCCGTGAAACGTGGAGTACCCGGATTCGAGGTTGAGCTTTCCATCGTCTTTCGTGATCTGGGAACCCGCCGGCCATACCCCGATGAATATTGTCTGCTTATCCAGGGTGAAGCCCTGATCCCGAAGCTTTGCCTCGGGCACACCGAATTTCCATGGCTGAACAACATGTTTGTTGGTGACGATGTGACCCTCCGGTGAAACGAAGAAGCCTGTTCCGGTGGACCATTTCTTTCGTCTTTCAGGCCCAAGGACCATTTCATAGGACATGCACACAAGAACGACCGAGGCGTTGTATTTCCGTTCCACGTCCTTGAAGAGAGAATTGCGCTCGCGAAGTAGACCGAGTTGATCTTTGAGATCTTGAAGCTCGGAACGGGTAACCGTGACATTTGAAGGCGTGGTGTCGTCCCTGAGACTTCGCTCCAGTTCGGCAAGCCTCCCGGTAAGTGTCTGTTCTCGCTCTCGATCCTGGTTTCGAGCGATCAAGAGCTCTTTCTTTTCAAGAGCTGCCTGGGATTCTAGCTGCGCCTTGAGAAGATGCAGGGATTGTTCTCCGTCAACACGTTGCTGTTCTGATTTGTTGCCAAGGTTGGTGTAGCCAAACCACGCGAGCAAACCCGCAACCACCAGAACAACGATCGTGCGTCCGCGAAATCTCTGGAGGCCTTTTCGGGTCCCAACATTACTCTGAATCGTGACGACGATGTCCGCGAACTCGACCGAACTGATCTTGAAGGCGGAAGCCACCTGCTTCAGTAGTTTGTGTTCTCGGCGCGAGATGCGACCGTCCTCGAGAGCAACCCGGACCATCATGCGGAGGATGTGAGATTTTTCGACGACGCTGGCTTCGATGCTATCCGGGGAAGGTGGGCGTGGTGCCTCCTTCGAAAGAAGGCCATGGGCCAGCTCTCGAGAGATACCCAGGGTGGTTCGATATTTTTCGATCAGGACGATCTCTGCCCCGACAACCTGATCATCGACCCGGGCGAGGAAAACCAAGTGGTGAAATGCGACCTGGGAGATATCCATTTTCATATTCTACGGGAGCTTTCAGGGGGCCGAAACCGTACAGAGTTTTACGGACTTCAGTCCGACTTTGGCAATGATTCTTGAAGGAGTGTAACACCATGAGCAATAAAGAGGTATGGGGCCGGGGACCCTTGGTTTGCGGGCTACTTTTGGTGGGATGTCTGCTGACATTCAACCTCGGGGTTCCGGCGCAAGAGGAAAGCACCACGGATGGGTCCGTTCCTCATCTCCTGGTCGAGACCAAAAGATTCGAAAGGACTCTCGAGCGCTCCGGGACCCTTGTTCCCGGTCAATTTGAACCGATCATCCTCATCCCTGAGGCCTACGCCAAGGGATTTACGGTGGAGAGGGTTCTTCCTCATGGCACTCCTGTCAATGAAGGAGACATCATCGTGCGGTTTGATCCTGGTCCTCTGACGGAGCAGATTCAGCGCGCGAAGATGGATGCGGAGTCCGCGTCGATCCGTCATAGAAATGGGATGGAGCAGGCAGAAGTCGATCAGGTGATGGAAGCGGCTTCTCGTGAAGAAGCAGAGAATCAGCTTCTTGGAGCCAAGAAAGATCTCGAGGGCTGGGAAAAGTATGAACTCGATTTCTCTCAGCGACAGCGGGTCCTATCCGACCAGGCTTACAAGAACATGATCGATGATCAGAAGGACGAGCTCTCCCAGCTCGAAGCGATGTACCGGGATGATGAGCTGGTGGATGCCACGGAAGAGCTGGTCCTCAAGCGATCCCGTCGCAGTTTGGCCCAGGCTCATGCCAACCAGCGCTTGCGCCTGGACCGCCAGCGCTACTCCGTAGAATATGGTGAATCCGAGGCCACCAAGGCCAAGCGTCGGACGGTTCTTTCTCGGGAGCTAGCTTTGCGCAAAGTAGAGCGCAGTCAGAGGCTAACGGCCCGATCGAGAAAGGACAGTTTGGCGAGGGCCGAGGACTCCTACAAGAAAGCTCAGGAGCAGGTCGAAAAGCTCGAGAAAGACCGGGCGCTCCTGACCGTTCATGCCTCAAGGAGCGGCGTTCTTTATCACGGGGATCCGCAGGACTATCGACCCGGAAAAGTTGCACCGCGGTACAAGAAGTGGAGTTCTGTTCCCCTCCGCAAGATCCTCTTTACTGTAGGAGACCCCTCCCAGCTCCAGGTAGCGTTTGATATCCAGGAGTCGGAGATCGCCGCGTTGCGGCCTCAGCTTGCGGTGAGAGTCTCTCCTGTCTCTGCGCCGACAGCGTCGATCCTTGGCACCTTGAGCTATGAGACGTTCCCCAGTCCGGACAGCTCTCAAGGTGCGGAAAACAAATACCAGGCCTGGGCAACCCTGACGAAGTCGACCGTTGGCTACTTGCCAGGCATGAGAGTCAAAGCGGAAGTCGTGGTAGAGGAATTCGAAAATGCAGTTGTCCTTCCCCGAAACGCCATCTTTGGCGGAGGCGAGGAGAGCCACTGCTTCTTGCTACTCACCACCGGAGAGTGCAAGAGAGTGAACGTGAAGGTTTGTGGGTCCAAGGACAATGAAGTGAGGGTCGAGGGGCCGATCACTGCCGGGCAGAAGGTGTTGCTATGCAAACCTCAGTAAGGTGGATTGCCATCGTCTTCCTATGGGTGGGATGTGACACAGCATGGGGGGAGCAACCCCCGGGTCAGGAAGCTCCGACTCTTTCCGAGACGGTCGAGGAAGCCGTTCATTGGCTCGTGGAGAATCAAAAAGACACTGGCGCCTGGGGTTCTCATCATTCTCCCCGGCCAATCGAAGTCTTGTGCGATGTTCCTGGCTCCCACGATAGCTTCCGGGTGGCGACCACCGCACTTTGCGTCATGGCTCTGTCAGATAGTCCTTACAAGACTCCGGAGAGTCGACGGGCTGCCGATCGCGGGCTTGAGTACGTGCTTCGCTCCTACAATGTGAAGCGGCCGAGTGGCTTTGAGCACTACAGTGTCTGGGCATTCGGCTATTCGCTCCAGTGTCTTGGAGAGTGGCTACTTGCTCACCCGAACGATCCTCGAAAGGATCGCATCGTTGAGGTCTGCCAGGAGCTTCTGGAGAAACTCAAGAAGTATCAGTGTCTGGATGGAGGATGGGGTTACCTGAGTCTGGGAGGCATTGAAACGTATCAGCCCTCCTGGACTTCCATGAGCTTCACCACGGCGACTCTTCTTGTTGGAGTGAGTCGGGTCAAGGAAGCCGGAATCGATGTGAATCCAAAGCTTGTCGAGCGGGCAGTGAGGAGCGTGGAGCGGTCACGGACCCCGGTAGGTTCCTATACCTACGGTGAGCTCTGGCGAGGGGCCCCTGCGGCGGGAATCAACGGAGCCAAGGGGGCTGCCTGTCGGGCATCTGCATGTCAATAT
>JAJDCM010000283.1 GCA_029260825.1 Planctomycetota bacterium
GGGAGGCGTAGGCGACGTCGCTCAAAAAGGCGATGTCCTGGGGCCCGGCGTCGTCAAGGAAGGCGACGCTCAGAATATCGACCGTGCCGTCTCCTTCGACCGTGCCCTGGATGTGTTCGGCTAACTCCGAGAGGATCATGCAAGCGCCCTAATACAGGATCATAGTTCGGGGGAAATTGGTCAGGAGAGAGAAGATGACACGAATTGCCGGTTCCTTCAAGTTTGATCTGTGTAGGAGCCGCGGGGATCTTCTGAGCGAGGGAGAAAAAGGGGGGGCGACAAGGTAGGATCCCCGGTGGAGGAAGTTTATTGCCGGACAAGTCCACCGAGAAAGCGACCCTGAGGCAGGGCGAACTGAAGACAGACGAGGTGCTCATTCACCTCGAGGGAGCGTTCACCACCGCAACGACCGGGGCAATCTGGGAAGAAGCGGTCAAGCTCGCTGCCAGGACTGATTCCATGGACGTTGTTCTAGACCTGTCCGGTGTCGACACCATGGATGGAGCCGGAGTGGGTTTGCTCGCCGAGCTTCATCGATCCGTCGAGAAAAGGGGCGGAGAACTTCGTTTGATCGGTCTCTCGAAGGAATGCGAGTCTCTCCTGACGGTTTTTCAGTTCCAGGATGTCAGGGCGCCCGACTTGACGAAGAAGAAGCGGCCCTTGGCTGTGGAGGTCGGGGTGGCCACCGTTGACGGATTTCGGGTCGCCCGAGCAACGGTTTCTTTTCTCGGGGAGCTTACAGTGGGGCTCTTTCGAGCAGGTCTTCGGCCACGCTCGATCCGCTGGCGAGACATGATGGTCGTCGCCGAAAAATGCGGGGCGAACGCGCTGCCCATCGTCTCCCTCCTCGGGTTTCTCATCGGTCTCATCATTGCGTACCAGTCGGCGGATTTGCTGCTTGATTTCGGAGTGGAGGTCTATGTTGCCGACATGGTGGGCATCTCCATGCTGCGGGAGCTGGGACCGATCATGGCCGCGATCATGCTTGCCGCTCGGTCCGGGTCTGCGTTTGCGGCGGAAATCGGGACCATGAAGGTTAACGAAGAAGTCGATGCCCTCACGACCATGGGGCTTGACCCCATCCAGTTCCTTGCGGTTCCCCGGATGGTAGCGGGAGTTCTTGTTACTCCGCTTCTCACGATTTTCTGCACGGTGGCGGGGGTTCTGGGCGGTGCGGTTGTTGCCGTGGCAAGCCTTGATCTGAGTTTCGTTTTCTACGCGGATCGGCTGATGAACTCTGTTTCTCTTTCCGATCTTCTGAGCGGCCTCTTCAAGTCGGTTTTCTTCGGCATTCTCATCGCTGCCGTGGGTTGCCAGATGGGGCTTCGTACCAAGGGGAGCCCGAGCGCAGTAGGGGACTCCGCCACCAGCGCCGTTGTAGCTGGCATCATGCTGGTCATCGTTGCCGACGGGGTGTTCGCAGTCCTGTTTTCTTTCCTGGGGATCTTTTGATGACGTCCCATGACGAAAATGCCGAACCCATGATTTCCGTGGAGGGATTTCGCGCCGCCTACGAGGGAAATGTTGTGCTCGAAAACGTCAACTTCAACGTTGGAAAAGGGGAGGTATTCGTCATTCTCGGTGGGTCAGGGTGTGGGAAATCAACTCTTCTAAAGCACATGATCGGGCTCTATCGACCGGACGCCGGGGTCATACGGCTCTTTGGGGAGGATCTCTGGGCGGCGACGGGGAGTGATCGTCGGCGTTTGCTGCGAAAGATCGGGGTGGCGTATCAAAGCGGGGCGCTTTTTGGATCGATGGATCTTCTTTCAAATACCCGGCTACCTCTCGAGGAATCCACCGATTTGCCCATGTCTGCGATGAACTTGATTGCCGCGATGAAACTAAGAATCGTGGGTCTTTCGGGGTTTGAGGGCCATTATCCCAACGAAATCAGCGGGGGGATGAAGAAGAGGGCAGCGCTTGCCCGAGCTCTGGCGCTGGACCCGGGGATCGTGTTTCTTGATGAGCCGTCCGCCGGGCTCGATCCGATCACATCAGCATCCCTGGACCAGCTGATTCTGCGACTTGCGGAGAGTCTATCCGTCACTTTCGTGATCGTGACTCATGAGCTTGCGAGCATCTTCACGATTGCCTCTCGGGTGATCATGTTGGACAAACAGCGCAAGACGATCGTGGCCGAGGGCGACCCGCGAAAACTTCGGGATGAAAGTCAAGACGAATGGGTTCGAAGTTTCTTTCAGCGAAAGGAAGCGGAGGTCGTGGAATGACGGATGCCAGCTACTTCAAGATCGGAGTCTTCGTTTTGACCGCCATGGGGCTCATCCTGGGGGGAGTCCTGTTGCTCGGAGCAAGTGAGCTACTGGGAAGCCAGAATTACCTCGAGACGTTTTTCGACGAATCGGTTGAGGGGTTGAGTTCGGGTTCGACGGTGCTTTATCGGGGTGTAGAGATCGGCACGGTGACTCGAATCGAGCTGGTGCGGAATGCTTATGGAGAGGATAAGCCCCCGTACATTCGGGTGGTGTTTCGCGTGGCGCTTCCTCTTGGAGATGACCGAGGGATTGATGAGGTCTTGAGTCGGGCTGAAGGAGAGGGATTGCGCATCAAACTGAAGAGCAGCTTTGTTTCCGGGACGTCGGTTCTGGAAGCTGACTATGAATCGCTGGAGGTCGAGACGTTTACCCCGACCTGGCCGACTGAATTTCGCTACGTGGAATCGGTTCCGAGTCGTACGGTTCAGATCGAAAAAACCCTGCGGGATGCGGGCCAGAGGCTCCTGGCTCAGCTCGATGAACTCAACGTCAAAGAGGTGGTCGGGGGGGTTACTACGGCTCTTGACGCCATGACCGAAACCTTGAATGCATTGCACGAACGGACGGCCTCAAAAGAGATCGATGGTCTCCTGGCTGAGCTCACGGGAGCGGCGGCGGCGGCAAGGCAGCTCCTGGAAGAAACCCGGGATTCAGTTCCAGCGGTGATGACCGATGTCGACGGGTTGGTGTCCCGGGCCACGAAAGTAGTCGACAATGTCGATCGCGCGATGGTGGACGGAGACCTTGCATCCGGGATTCGGGCGGTCTCTGACGGCGGTGAGAAGGTGGGGAAGATCGCGGACGACTTTTCCGATCTTGTCGCCCAGGTTCGCGGACTTGTCCTGTCGGCCGACCGAACACTGCTCGATCAACGACGATCGCTCACCGATCTGATTGAAAGTTTGGGGGCGGTTGCCCGGCATCTGGAGGGCGTCATGGCGGATGTCGATCGATATCCATCGAGGGTTTTCTTCGGGGATCCTCCCCCTCCTACCCGCATCCGGGAAAAATGAGAGATCAATGAAATTGAAGGATCCAGTGGAATGAACCGACAGAATCTGAGACTCGGTGGATGGTTCGTGGCGTTCCTGATCGCTTCCAGTTCCATCCTTTTGACCTCCTGTCTCGACCTCACCAAGGAGGCTGTGTTGAAGCGGCGCTTTGCTCTGACCACCGAGCGAGATCCGGTTCAGGCCACCGAGCCGAAAAGCGTATTGATGGTGAGGGCACTTTCTGCCTCCAGTTATTGTGAAGGGCGAGGGCTCACCTATCGGACCGGCCAAAAGACTTTCGCCAGCGACTTCTACAACGAATATTTCGCTCCTCCGGCGCTTTTGATCACTGCCGAAGTGCAGGAGTGGTTCCTGAATTCAGGAGTCTTTGGCTCCGTGATTGCCCCGGGAAGCTATGCCGCCCCGACTCACGTTCTGGAGGGCGAGGTCACTGAATTTCATGGGGACTATCTTGAGAGCCCGGGCGAGGCGGTGGTGGGGTTGAACCTGATCTTCCTCCAGTCGAACCAGGAGGGACGGCTGGCTTCCGGGGCGAAGTTGGTCTTCCAGAAGGTTTTCCGATCGACGGTGGCTCTTTCGGATGATGGGCCGGAAGCACTTGTGACGGGCCTGGAGCAGGCCCTGGCCGTGGTGTTGCGCCAGGCCGAAGAGGCGGTTCGGGATGCGAGGTCAAACGGGTCTTGAACTCGGCTTGGCCCACGTTGACAAACCCATGGTCCCGGACTTAGACTCCTGGCTGTTGGACTCAATCCCGCAAATTAGCGAATCACGATCAATAGATAAATCACCAGAAAAGAAGAAGGAGACGATCTATGGCCCATGAGGTAGCCCCCCTTCCGTACGACCACAATGCTCTTGAGCCCCATATCGATGAGCAGACCATGCGCATCCATCACGGCAAGCACCATGCAGCCTACGTGGCCAACCTGAACAAGGCTCTCGACGGCAACGCGGATCTTGCCGGAAAACCCATCGAGGCGGTTCTGGCTGATCTTGGCTCGGTTCCGGACGGAATTCGCCAGGCGGTCATCAACAACGGTGGCGGCCATGCCAACCACACCTTGTTCTGGAGCGTGATGGGACCTGGCGGTGGCGGTGAGCCGACCGGCGGAGTCGCAGATGCCATCACCTCGACTTTTGGTGGATTGGATGGACTGAAAGAAAAGATGAACGCCGCGGGAGCCACCCGTTTCGGGAGTGGCTGGTCCTGGCTGGTCGTCAGCAATGGTGCACTTGAAGTCATGAGCACGGCGAATCAAGACTCCCCTTTGAGTCAGGGAAAGACGCCGATCCTGGGCATTGATGTCTGGGAGCATGCTTACTACCTGCACTATCAGAATCGGCGCCCGGACTATCTTGCTGCATTCTGGAACGTGGTGAACTGGAACGAGGTCGATGCTCGCTTCAAAGCGGCCATGGTCTAGTTTTTCACCGCACCCTCGGGGCGTAGAGTAGCCGGGCTCTTGCCGGATCGGCTAGCGCCCCGAGGCTGGAGTCGCACGAGAATATGAGTGATTATCGAGCGGTGGTCTTCGATATGGACGGGCTCATGCTCGACACCGAGCCTCTCTACAAGAGGGCCTGGCAGGCGGCAGGAGTTGAGCTTGGCTATACCATCACCGATGAGCTCTATGTCACGTTGATCGGCAGGCCGAATCGAGAGGGAGAACGGATTCTGCTCGAAGGTCTGGGAGAGGATTTTCCCCTCGAGCCCTTTCGGGACCTCTGGCATCATCGTTGGATCGACATCGTGACCCGGGAAGGGATCCCGGTCAAGCCGGGCCTTGTTGACCTCTTGAATGCGCTTGATGAAAGGAAAGTCCCCCGGGCGATCGCCACGTCGAGTGGGCCCTCCTACGTCCAATTGAGCCTGGAAACGACCGGGCTTGCGTCTCGCTTTTCCACTGTGGTGACCGGGGATCAGGTCTCCCGTGGAAAACCGGCGCCGGACATCTTTCTTGAAGCCGCCCGGCGCCTTGATGTCCCTCCGACCGAGTGTGTTGCTTTCGAGGACTCGGAAGCTGGAATCACCGCCGCCGCCGCGGCAGGAATGGCAGTTTTTGCGATCCCTGATCTGAAGATCCCCTCGACGGAAGTGGCGTCCCGTGCCCACCTGGTTCTTTCCTCTCTGGAGGAAGTGCCCGCTCACCTTTTCGAAACGCTGTTGTAATCCCTTCTTCGAACGTCATCTTGCTGAGGCTCCAGAGAATCTGACGGGAAATAAGAACATGAAGTGGGAAACTTACCTCGCCGAGAACCAATCCGGGTTCGTCAACGAACTGATCGAGTTCCTTCGCATTCCCAGCGTATCGGCCCTTTCTGAGCATGACGGCGATGTTTCTCGTGCGTCCGAATGGGTCGCATCCCGGCTCCGGTCGGCGGGTCTGGAAGGAGTGGAGATTCTCCCGACGGGGGGGCACCCGGTCGTGACAGGTCATCATCTTCACGCGCCGGGAAAACCCACAATCCTCATTTATGGTCATTTTGACACCCAACCGGTTGACCCGATCGACTTGTGGACAGACCCGCCTTTTGAGCCCAAGGTCAAAGATGGCCGCATCTATGCCCGGGGTGCGTCTGACGACAAGGGCAACATGTTCATTCCGATCCTGGCCATCGAGTCTTTGCTGAGGTCGGAGGGTAGCCTACCGGTCAACGTGAAGTTCTTCCTCGAGGGGCAGGAAGAGATCGGAAGTCCTCAGATCGGAGAGTTTCTTTCGAAAGAACGATCACGATTCAGCTGCGACCTCGTCCTGAGCGCGGACGGGTGTCAATGGAGTGAGGATCGTCCCTGTCTTTTTCTTGGCTTGAAGGGCCTCACCGAGGTTCAGATCGACGTTCAGGGTCCGAATCGAGATCTTCATTCCGGTGGGTTTGGAGGGGCGATTCAGAATCCCATTCATTCCCTGGCTCATCTGCTTTCGACCCTGCACGGAGAGGACGGACGGGTTACTGTCGATGGCTTCTATGATCGGGTGAAGCCGGTCTCGGAGGAGGAACGAGAGAGGATCCGAGCGCTTCCCTATCAGGAAGACGAGTTTCTCTCGGAGACCGGGGTCAAAGAGGTTTTTGGAGAGGTTGGCTACTCAACCCACGAGCGCCTCATGGTTCGTCCGACTCTCGAGGTCAACGGCATCTGGGGTGGTTTTCAAGGCGACGGGACGAAAACCGTCCTTCCGGCGAAAGCCCATGCGAAGATCAGCTGCAGGCTTGTGGCGGATCAAGACCCGGACGAGATTGCCGAGCTTCTTGCACGCCATGTGGAACGGCATCAGCTTCCAGGAGCGGTGGCGACGTTGAGGAGGATGGTCGGGACGGCAACGCCTTATGTCATGCCCTTTGAACACCCCGGGAATCAGGCGGCATCGGAGGTCCTGACCGAACTCTACGGTCATCCACCTTACGCGATCAAGGTCGGTGGAACCATTCCGGTCACATCGTTGTTTCTTTCCGAGCTGAACGCCTACACGGTTTGTTTTGCGTTTGGCCTCATGGACGAGAATCATCACTCCCCCGATGAGTTCTTCCGTCTCTCGAGCTTCGCCCGGGGACAGACCGCCTACTGCAAGGTGCTGAAGAGGCTTGCCCGGTGCTCGACGGAAGAGCTACAGGTCCAAACCCATGGAGTCTGAGCGCTCCTGGAAGGCTCTTCTTTCGCCGGGGGAGGCCGGGTCTTTCTTTGACCGGAGGCCTCACCCAGGTTTTGATCCAGGAGACGACGGGTTTCATCCGGGGAACGCCTGGTGGCTTGCTGAGCTTTGCCGCTTGATCTATCGTCAAGGACCGGATGAGATCGGGGATAAGGCAGATTCGATTCATCGAAGTGAGATTCTTGAGAGAACGGGTCTGGTCGAGAAGTGTTTCTTCAACCGGAAGGGAACTCAGGCTGCACTGGTTGCTTCCAAGGTGAGGCCCTCTTTCGTCGCGGTCATCTTTCGGGGGACCCATGAGGTCCGAAATTGGATGGCAAACCTGGATGCGATGCCGGTGGACTGGCCCCGGGGAGGAAAAGTTCATCGGGGGTTTCGGGATGCACTTCAGGTGATCTGGGATGACCTGCATCTTGAGATCTCCTCTCTTCAGGTGCCACTCTTTTATGCTGGCCATAGCCTGGGAGGAGCTCTGGCAACCCTTGCTCATGCCAGCTTGCCGGCAAGTTGTGTGTACACGTTCGGGGCTCCCAAGGTGGGTAATAGAGATTTTTATCGATCCCTGCGAACCGACTGCCTTCATCGGGTGGTGAATGGGAAGGACGTTGTACCCTCTCTTCCCCCTTCGGCTCGGGGGATCGAGTACTTGCATGGGGGAAGAAAACGCTGGCTGGGAGAGAGACCTGACGACGGTGGTTCCGGTTTCCAGATCCCGAACATCGGTTCGATGAGGGAGGCTCTGGAGGGGATGAGAGTTCTTGAGGCTCCGAGTTTTCTTGCGGATCATTCTCCGATCAACTATGTGAAGCGTCTTGCCGAGATCTGAAGAGCGACATTCAATGCCAAATGAGCTGCATGCTCCAGAAGGAAGAGGAGGTTTTGGGCTTTCTCCTTGGCTCCTCATCCTTCCGGCGTGCCTTGCCATTCCCCTGCTTTTTTGGGGGCTCGGTTCCAGTCCGGTTGTCGACGGAGACGAGAGCGTCTACGTTCTCGTTGCTCGAGACATCCTCCGCACTGGAGATTGGCTTTCTCCCACCCTGGATGGAGAAGCTTTCCTGGCAAAACCCCCGGTGTTCCTGTGGATGATTGCCGCATCTCTTGACCTGGTTTCTTCTACCGACTTCGGAAGCCGGTTGCCGTTTGCTCTTTGTGGTGTCGGGGTGATCCTTCTCACATCGCTGCTTTGTCATGGTCTCACTAAAAGCGTAGTCGCTGGCCTGGTGGCTGGATTTGTGATGGCCCTCAATCCCCAGTTTCTGTTTCTTCATTGTGCCCGGCGAGCGGAGCCCGACGTCGTCTTCCTTCTCTTCTTTCTGGGTTCCGTGTTTTGTCTTACCTGGGCTCTCGGTGGCAAAAAGAGAGCTCTTCCGTTCGCGTTTTTCCTCGCCGGTCTTGCGGGAATGGCCAAGACGCTTGCCGTTGTGATGTTTCCCCTCGCGGTGTTGCTCATTCTGCTTGTTCTTACGCGGTCACTCCGTCGATTCAGTCTGAGAGACTACAGCTTTTCTCTCCTGGCGCTGCTCGTTGCTCTCACGCCCTGGCATCTCTTTGCCGTTGTTGCTCACGGATCGGGTTTTCTCTCGAACTACCTTCTGCAACAGACTCTGGACCGGTTTTCCGCGCCGGACATCACCTGGAGTGCTCAGGTTCAACGGTATTCTCTGGCAGCTGTTGCCGGGTTTCATCCCTTCCTTCTCCTGATTCTGGCAGGTATTCCCCGAGCCGTTTTTTCGAAAGATCCACGGATCAAGGTTGCGTCTCGAACCGCATTGCTCTGGATCGGGGTCGTGGCTCTGATCGTTCTTCCGGTTCTTCCGGGTAGGAACTGGTATACGCTTCCTGCCTATCCGGCTCTTGCATTGCTTTCCGGAGTTGCCGTCGTTTCCTACCGGAGGACTGTCCTTTCCATCCTTCTTGTTGCATCCGTCTTTCTGGGACTGGCGATCAGGGTATCCGGAGCGTTTGATCCGTTTTCGGCACTTTCCGAGCTAGCTGCACTTCGCATGAGGCTCGAAGTCGTTGAAGGCTGGGGTGGCTGGGCTGTTGGATTCGGAGCTGTCGTCGTTTGTGTCGCTGCTCTTTGTCATTTTCGAAGAAACCTGGCAACGTCGGTGGGCGCATTTTTTGTGTGGGGATCTTTCATCCTGCTCTCCATCCTTTCTTTGCTCGGAATCACCCGGGTTCTTTCTCGAGTTGAAGTTCGGGCTCCGGTAAACGAGTTTCTCTCTACCTTGAACCTTGGCAATGTCCCCCGAGCCTATGCTGGGCGGGTCATGCCTCGTCTGGACCATCGAATTTATCTGGATCCTTTTCCCGAAACGGCGATGGAGATCTTCTGCGATGATCCCTCCTCCGCAGCTGGTTTCTTGCGACGCCATCCTGAAGTGTTGTTTGTCCCGGCGGCGGATCTACCGAAGATTCAGAAAGAGCTCGATCAGGAACTTGCTCTGATTGGCTTCGATCGACTTCTGCTCGGGTACCACCCGGATGAGCCCCAGTTGTTTCTCGCCGTCGGGTCAAGGGGAAAAGAAAGGCCGTCGGTGGCCGAGCTGCAATCTCGACTGGAAACCGAGTTGGATCTCCCGAGTCTTTCGTTCGTTGCGCTGGATCTTTCTCTCGCTGGTGGAAAGGAATCCTCTTCCCTGATTTTGAAGAGAGCCCGCACGCTTGTGGAATCGACACGGGGCCAGAGGGATGGACGAGAGCAGGTGCGGCGTGCCACCCGGACTCTGCTCGCGGCAGTTTCGATGCTCGAGGATTCTTCGGTTCTTCCCGAGGTTCGGAAGTGGCTGTCAGAGCGAGAGCTAGGTCCATGGCTGCGAAACGACCTCCTGGTTCTTGCCTGTTCCCTTGGGGATCAAGAAACCCAGGAAAGTCTCCTTGCCTCTCTTCGTGACGGGAGAGAGAAGGGTTTTCCATCTCTGGACGTAGCAAGGGCTCTTTGCATTCACCGGTTTTCGGAGTTCGCGACGATTGTTGGATCTCGGTCTCACTCTCCGAAGAAGGCAGCGACCTTCCTGACCGTTGCCGCAGGAAAGAAGATTGTCCAGGAAAGGGCCCGAGATCTTCTTGAACAGGAGTCCCCGGCCTGTCATCTCCTGGCTGTCGCGCTACTCGCAAAGCCAGATGGGCGGGAGGTTGTCTTGAGCGCCAAAGACAGGGAAGATCGCCGGGCGATTCTCCATCATATTGCAGAGGCCTCCCCGTTTTCCGAAGTTCAGGTGGCGGCTCTGGAGGCGGCAAATTCCTTTCATCCGGGAATCTGGAAGACCTGGTAGGCAACTGATCAAGGGCGACTCTCCATGCAATTTGAACATCCTCTCCTTCGAGCGACCCTTGTCAGGCGGTACAAGCGTTTTCTTGCCGACGTGGTGATTGAGGGTGGAGAAGAAGTCACGGTTCACTGTCCGAATCCCGGAGGAATGACCGGGCTCATGGAGCCGGGAAGCGAGTTGATCCTCTCGGATCGGTTGAGCCCCAAGAGGAAGCTTCGCTATTCCTGGGAGCTTGTTCGGGTTGGAGCGACCTGGGTATGCATCAACACAGGTCTTGCCAACTCGGTCGTTCATGAAGGGATCCTTGGGGGGCTGATCCCGGAGCTTTCTGGGGCTTCCCGGGTCGAAACCGAAGTGCCGTATGGCCAGGGCAGTCGGATTGATCTTCTCCTTCATGATCAAGAAGATCAGCTCACTTTCGTTGAGGTCAAGAGTGTGACTCTGGCGGTGGACGAGGTTGCTCTTTTTCCCGACTCAGTAACCGCCCGGGGCAAGAAGCATCTGGAAGAACTGGGCCGGATGGTCGAGGCCGGCCATAAAGCGGTCATCTTTTACCTCGTCAACCGAGAAGACTGCTCCATGTTTCGACCCGCAAAGGAAATCGATCCGGCCTACGCCGAGGCCTGTGAGAAGGCCAGGTCTCAAGGTGTTGCTTGCCTTTCCTATCAGGCCAGGGTGAGTCCTGCGGGAATCGAGGTGGGAGGAAAGATTTCGACGGATTTGACCCGTCTTCAGGAGCCGTCCGCAAGCAACTCCCCGTATCCCTCCCGGTAGCTCGGGTACTGGAAAGAATAGCCCCGATTCTTGATTCGTCGGTTCCTACATCTTTTGCTGCCAAAGATCGATGGGGAGCCTGATGGGAGGGAGCCTGGCTGGAAGGCAACTCCGAGAATGCTGGCAACCCAGCGATGAACTTCGTGTCTTGGGGCTGGTTCGTCGTCAACTCCGACGTAGATGGAATCTGGAGCTGGAAGTCGCGAAAGATGAGCGAGGAGGAGGGCCGCGTCCTGCGAATGGATCCGGTTGGTGTACACCGGGGGATCTTCGGAGAATATCCCGGCGCCCGAACTCACCTTGTTGATGAGGGCCGTTCGCCCGGGTCCATAGATTCCGGCAAGCCGAACGACGATGGCCTGGTGGGTTCCATTCAGAAAAACTTCCTCTCCCTTTCGAACGATCTCTCCTCGAAAAGAGGTCGGCTCGGTCGCGGATTTCTCATCCACCCACTCCCCATTCTTCTGTCCGTACACGCTGGTGCTCGAGGTGAAGAGGATTCTTGACTCGGGTCTCAGGTTACCCCGCAGAGCGCCCAGGAGGTTTCTTGGGCCTTCCACGTAGGCCTTCTCATAGGCTTCCTCCGTTCCCTCGGTCGCTGCTGCGCAGTAGACAACGATATCGATCTCCGGGGGAAGGTGGACAAGGCTCGCCGGGGAGGAGACGTCCGCCTGAAGCGGGGTGATCTCGGGGGGGAGGTTCCTGATGTTTCGGCGCAGCCCAAAGACCTGATTCCCGAGCCTTGTGAGTTCGAGTCCGAGTCGGATCCCCACGTCTCCGCATCCGGCGATCAACACCCGGACCGGCTGCCGCTCCTTCTCACTCGTCTCTGGGTCGGTCAAAGGATGGGGTCGTCAATAGCGGGCGATGGAGGGATCCACGTCAGACCAGGCGTCGATGCCACCTTTCAGGTTGAGCACCTGGGTGAAGCCCTGTTCGGCAAGGACTTCACACGCCTGGGCGCTTCGCATCCCGAGGTGACAATGGACGATGATGAGTTTTTCGCGAAAGCTTGCGATCTCATCAACCCGGTCTTCAAGTTCCCAGAGGGGGATCCTCACCGCTCCTTCGATCTTGGCGATCTGCTCCTCTTCCTCCTCCCGGACGTCGAGCAACAAAAAGTCATCTTTGGAATCCAGCTTTTGCTTGAGATCCTGCGCGGTCGTTTCGTCCATCTTCTCCTCCACCCTGGGATGACAGATTTGGGGACTTTGTATCCACCCCGGATGCGTCTTTGGTCTTTTTTGGGCCCGTTTGTTTTGTTTGTCCCGTTTTCAGGGACTACAGATTGGTTACTAGCATAAACAATGCCATCGGGAAGGCAATGTCTTGCGTTTTGGAACCATGGTTTCAGATAATAGACCTGCATCAGTCAAGCTCCATTCGATCCTCTAGTTTTGTGTCTTCAAAGACGGGCCACGGTGTCGTGAAGGTGGCTCGTTGAGAGGCCGAGTGAGGACAAGATCGTGAATATTGCAGCTCGATTGTTTTGTGCCCTGAGTCTTCTCCTCCTGTGTGCGACGGAAGGATGGGTTCGGGGGCCCGCCTCTGGCGTTTCTTCGCCGTTGAATCAACTGAAAACCCGGTTCCCCGGGATCAAGCTCCATTCGTCGGGTTCTCGGGTGAGAGCCGTTTATGGTGCTCCGATGACCCGGGCTGGGGCGCCATCCGAGGCGGCCGCGGCCTGGCTCGTTGATCACGGCGCGGTCTTTGGAGCGGATCCAACATCGCTTCATCTTGTGCGCACAACCGAGGTTTCAGGCGGCCGGTTCCAGTGCTTTTCCTACGAGCAGAGGGTGCTCGGACTCCCGGTGGATCCTGGATACGCCCGGATTCTGGTTCGGGTTGGTTCCGGAAGTGAGGTGGTTTACGCTGCCGCTCGATTACTGGACACGACCCGGATGGAATTTCCAGAGGTTCAGGTCTCCGCGGTGAGCGCTCTGGATCGGGTTCGAAAAGACGATGCCTACGAGCATCTTTCCGTCTGGGGCGACCCGGAACTGGTGGTTCTATCCCAGGTGAGTGATCTTGTCGAAGAGCCGGTCAGGGTCTATCGATTGACGGGTCGGCTTGACACGGTCGGGGCTCCCCGGAGTTTCACCTTCTTTGTTGATGCGGCGACCGGTGAGCTGGTTGCGGTGCGGGACAACGTGCTCCATGCGGACGTCAGTGGTTCCGTGAATGGGTTTGCCACCCAGGGAACAGTTCCGGACGTTCCGAGTAATCCGCCTGTCTCGACACCTGTTCCTGGTGTCATTGTCCGGATCCAGGGGGGAGCGACGGCTACGACCCTGGAGGACGGCTCTTTTACGATTCCTCATCCGGGAACGGATCCGGTCACCGTGGAAGTCGATCTGGTCGGGCCATTCGCGGATGTACGGACTGCCCAGGGAACAGTTCTCCATGAAGAGCTGATGGTGAGTCCGCCCGGGCCGGCTGATCTCCTGTTCAACGGGACTCCGGATGAATTCGGGACGGCCCAGGTCAACGTGTTCTTGAATGTGAATAAGGCCCACAATTTCTTCACGGACCGTGCTCCCGGGTTCACCTCCCTCGATATTCCCATCGAGTGCAATGTGAATATTGCCTTGAGCTGTGGAGGGACGTTCGAGTCGACGACTCCTTCCCTTGGGTTCTTTCACGAAGGTGGAGGCTGCCCCAATGCTGGCTACTCGAGCGTGGTGATTCATGAATATGCTCATTTCATCGTGGATCGCCTGGGTCTGGTTCAGGGGGCATTCGGGGAGGGATACGCCGATAGTCTTGCCATGCTCATTCTCGATGACCCGGTGATCGGAAGAGATTTTCTCGGTGCTGGCAATCACCTTCGAGAGCCCTTGGTCGACAACATTCAATACCCGTGCCCGGGAGGGGGAATCCACACCTGTAGTCAGGTGTTATCTGGCGTCTGGTTCCGGATCAAGCAGGCTTTTGAGGCTCAAGCCGGTGCCGCCGGGGTTGCAGACGCCTATCAGTTGTTTGTCGATTGGTCTCTCCTCACTCTGGGGGGAGACGGTGATGACGCGGCCCATCCGATGACGGCCATTGAGGTCCTGACGGTCGACGATGACGATGGAGATTTGAGTAACGGAACGCCTCATCTTCTGGAGATCTGTTCCGCGTTTTCTGCCCATAGCATTCCCTGTCCATCGATTCCGGGTCTTGTTTTTGAGTATCCGGACGGGCTTTCGGATGTGGTTCTTCCCGATCGGGAGACAACTCTTCGTGTGAATGTTCTTTCGGGTATCGCCGGCGACCCGGTTCCGGGTTCCGGAACCATGAGCATCAGCGTGGATGGAGGGGGTTTTGTCGAAACTCCCTTGACCGAGCTGGCTCCGAATCAATATGAACTCACTCTCCCCGTGATCGATTGTCTATCCCGAGTCAGTTTTTTCGTGAGCGCCGAGGCGACCAGCGCGGCGATCGTCACGGACCCACCCCTCGGGGCGTTGAATCCTCACTCGTTGGTGGCCACTTCGATCAGTCGACCGCTCTTTTCCGATGACTTTGAAGCAGACCTTGGCTGGACGGTGGTCAATGTGGCGTTGACCGGTGGGGCCTGGGAGCGGGGCATACCCGTCGGTGACGGAACCCGAGGAGACCCCACCGTTGATTTTGATGGCTCCGGTCAGTGTTACCTCACGTCCAACCTCGCGGGAAACTCGGATGTGGATGGGGGACCGACCCGTCTCGTTTCCCCTGTTTTCGATCTTGCGGGAACAGATGGTCGGGTTTCCTATGCCTACTGGCTTTCCAACGATGACGGGGACGATCTGCTTGTGGTCCAGGTTTCGGAGGACGGAGTCAACTGGGTGAATGCCCGAAGCTATGTGGGGGGAAGTGGTGGGTGGTTCGAGGATTCTTTTCTTATCTCCGACGTCGTGTCTCCGGGGAGCGGGATTCAGGTCCGGTTCAGCACGGCCGATGTGCCCAACAATTCGATCACCGAGGTGGCAGTTGACGCGGTTCGCATCGAGATTTTTGAATGTCGACCGCTGGTGTTTTCGCACGGGCCTCTTGTTCGCGGCGAGTCCACTGAGTTCGTGGTAACCGGCGCAGTTCCGGGGAGCCTGGTCGGAGTCGTGGCGAGTACCCAGGGAAGTGGGTCCGGCCCTTGCTTTGGTCAGCTCGGGGGGCTGTGTCTGGAGATTCTTCCGGGCCTGACATTGTTACGGCGGCAGAGCGCGGACCTCGCCGGTGAGGTTCGATTTTTCGTGAATATTCCTCCTGGAGTGCCGCTCGTTTCCGTGTACTCCCAGGCCGCGAATCGCGCTGGAGCGGGGGGAATTGACTCGACGGTATCGAATGTTGTGGTGGAGGTTATTCGGGACTAGACAAGACAGCCTGGCGAGGTATCACGGGTGGTTCTTTCTCCCCTGGCAGCCCGTTGACAAAGTCAGATTCCGCCGAGGACAGCCCTTTCGACCCAGCTCTGCGTCGCCGAAAAGCACAAGAATCAACAAATTCGAGTCCATTCCGGCTCCTTGATCTGAGCCGAAATGACTCGCCCTTGACGAAAA
>JAJDCM010000284.1 GCA_029260825.1 Planctomycetota bacterium
GACGATCTTCATCGATATCGAGCACCATCACTTCACAGGCGTCACCTACGGCAACCACCTTAGAAGGATGAATGTTCTTGTTGGTCCAATCCATTTCAGAAACGTGCACTAAGCCTTCAACGCCTTCCTCGATCTCGGCAAAGCAGCCGTAGTCGGTGAGATTGGTTACCGTCGCCAGCACGCGTGACCCTTCCGGGTAACGGCGCACGATGTTGATCCACGGATCATCACCCAGTTGCTTCATGCCCAGGCTGACACGATTCTTCTCGCGGTCAAACTTGAGGATGCGAACCGGTACTTCGTCGCCCACATTGACCATTTCGCTTGGATGACGAATACGCTTCCAGGCCATGTCGGTAATGTGCAGCAGACCGTCAACACCACCCAGGTCGACAAACGCACCGTAGTCGGTGAGGTTTTTGACGATACCTTTAACGTCTTGTCCTTCCTGCAAGGACTCCAACAGCGCTTCGCGCTCATGGCTATTTTCTTCTTCGAGTACCGCACGGCGCGATACCACAACGTTGTTACGCTTCTGGTCTAACTTGATGACCTTGAACTCAAGCGGCTTGCCTTCCAGGTGCGCGGTTTCACGCAAAGGTCGTATATCGACCAGAGAACCAGGCAGGAATGCACGTATGTCATTAATGTCGACGGTAAAGCCACCTTTGACCTTGCCGTTGATGATGCCGATGACAACTTCATGACCTTCGTGGGCGGTCTCTAATAGATCCCAAGATTCTGCGCGACGCGCTTTTTCTCGTGACAGTCGGGTTTCGCCCCAACCATCATCCACGACTTCCATCGCCACTTTAACCTGGTCACCAATCGCAAGGCTGAATTCGCCTTGTTCGCTTAAAAACTGGCTCCGGGGAATTACCCCTTCAGACTTTAGACCTGCGTGGACGACAACCCAGTCATCATCAATATCTACCACCGTGCCGGTAACGATTGACCCAGGGGCCATCTCGATGGTCTGTAAACTTTCTTCAAATAGTTCGGCAAAAGATTCGCTCATAAATTCTGCTCCACCTGGTCACCTGCCGGTCGGCTAGTGAGCACAAGCGGCGCTCTCCGTTGGTTAGTTAATAAAATACGCTTATCGCCTCTTAAGAGGCTACAGAGCTCTTTTTCGAGCCTGTTGCAAGACCAGTTCTACTACAGCTTCGATAGACATCGAAGTACTGTCGACAACTTGTGCGTCATCGGCTGGTTTCAGCGGGGCAATCGCGCGTCCTCGATCCCGGGCGTCACGTTCTTCGATCTGCGCGAGAAGGCCGGGCAAACTAACACTTAAGCCTTTGTTTTTCAACTGTTTATAGCGACGTTGCGCACGTTCTTCCGTGCTGGCGTCGAGGAATATTTTAAGCGCCGCATCGGTAAAAACTACCGTGCCCATGTCGCGCCCGTCCGCCACTAACCCAGGCGGCTTACGAAAACGCCGCTGCAACTCGAAAACAGCCGCACGCACACCAGGCATCTGCGCAACTTTAGACGCATTCAAGCCCGCGTCTTCGGTACGAATCTCGTCGCTGAGGTCTTGTCCATCGACTGAAACCTTGTCTTCATCGAAACGGATATCCAACGATTCAGCCAACTCGACGACTTGCCATTCATCAGCAAAACTCACGCCCCGGCGGGTGCACATCGCGCCAATGATTCGGTATAGCGCGCCTGAATCCAGTAGATGCCAACCCAGCGCGTCTGCCACCGCGCGCGCCAGGGTGCCTTTACCCGAACCACTGGGTCCGTCGATGGTGATGACCGGTACCGCGGTGTTCACTCTTGGCGCAACTTTACCGCACGCGTCAAAGCGCTGACCCCAGCTTGCATATCACCGTCGGTCAGGCTCGCCTTCAACGCCTCTAAGTTAGCGCTGAACTGGTCAGCCGCTAGTAACAGCTGCTCCTTATTCATACTTAAGATACGCCACCATAACTCCGGGTTGGCATTGGCGATGCGGGTGAAGTCTCGAAAGCCACCACCGGTATATTCAAGGTGCTTGGGGTCTACCTGTTGCATGAAAGCAAACGCCAATAGGTGCGGCAGATGGCTGGTAACCGCCAACATCTCATCATGGTCGGCAGCACTTAATTCAACCACGGTGGTACCTGTGGCCTGCCAGGCCTCACGTACCAATTCAAGTGCCTGGGGGTCGGTGTTCGGTGTCACGGTCATGACCGTGGTCGAGTCTTGAAAGAGGTCGGCTCGCGCAGCTTGCGGACCGCTTAGTTCTGACCCGGCGATCGGATGACAAGGCACAAAACGTTTGGGTAATCCACCAAGCTGGCGGGTGAGGCTGTCCACTATCGGACTTTTCACGCTGCCTACGTCAAATATCGCGGCAGCGTGCTGATTCAACGCCACCACGCTATTTGCAATTTGGTCGCTGGGGGTGCACACGGCAATCAGCTCAGTATCTGCCGCTACCGTTGTACGGATCTCATCCACCAGACCATTTTCCAGAGCGAACTTCGCCGCCTTGGGATCGGTTTCTACGCCTACG